>JANNMQ010000573.1:0-2575 GCA_031398045.1 Rubrivivax sp. | reverse complement strand
ATCGTGATTTCACCCGACTCCATCACGTAGCCCCGGTTGGCCAGGCCCAAAGCGCGGCTGGCGTTTTGTTCCACCAGCAGCACCGTGGTGCCGCGGCTGTGGATGTCGGCCACGACCTCGAAGATCTTGTCCACCATGATGGGGCTCAGGCCCATGCTGGGCTCGTCCAGCAGCAGCACCTTGGGCCGTGCCATCAGCGCGCGGCCCATCGCCAGCATCTGCTGTTCGCCACCGCTCATGGTGCCAGCCAACTGCAACGCGCGTTCTTTCAAGCGCGGAAAGATGGCAAACACTTTGTCGATGTCGGCTGCGATCTCGGCCTTGTCATTGCGCACAAAAGCGCCCATCTGCAGGTTCTCGGTGATGGTCATGCGGGTGAAGGTGCCCCGGCCTTCGGGCACCATCACCAGACCCTGTTCCACCAGGTTCCAGGCGCCCTGCCCTTTGATGGAACGGCCCATGAAATCGATCTGCCCCTCAGCCACAGCCTGGGTGCCGGTGATGGCCTTCAGCGTGGTGGTCTTGCCGGCACCGTTGGCGCCGATCAGGCTGACCAGCTCACCGGGGTGCACCTCGAAACTGACGCCCTTGACAGCCTGGATGCCGCCGTAGGCCACTTTCAGCCCGGTGACCTTGAGCAGTGGGGTACTTGATGGAGTGCTCATGGCTGCTGCGCTTTCAATGCTGGCCGGCACCGAGGTAAGCCTCGATGACCTTCTCGTTTTTCTGCACGTCGGCCGGGTTGCCTTCGGCAATCTGCTTGCCGTAGTCCAGCACCGTGACGCGGTCGCACAGGCCCATCACCAGCTTCACGTCATGTTCGATCAGCAAAATGGTGCGGCCGTCTTTGCGGATGCGGTCTATCAATTCGCGCAGCACCACTTTTTCGGTCGCGTTCATGCCGGCGGCGGGTTCGTCCAGCGCAATCAGCTTGGGGTCGGTGGCGAGCGCGCGAGCAATTTCAAGCCGCCGCTGGTCGCCGTAACTCAACGTGCGGGCGCGGAAGTCGGCATAACGCCCGATGCCCACGTAGTCCAGCAGTTCCTGCGCACGCTGCGCGATGCCCGCTTCTTCGGCCTTGAAGCTGGCGGTGCGGAACACCGCGCCCAGCAAACCGGAATGGGTGCGCACGTGGCGGCCCACCATCACGTTTTCAAGCGCTGTCATCTCCTGAAACAGGCGGATATTCTGGAAGGTGCGCGCAATGCCTTGTTTGGCCACTTCGTGCACCGCCGTGGGTTTGTAGGGACGCCCCCCCAACTCAAACGAGCCGCCGTCCGGCGTGTACAAACCGGTGATGACGTTGAAGAAGGTGGTCTTGCCGGCACCGTTGGGGCCGATCAGTCCATACACCTGACCGCGTTTGATGGTGATGCCCACTTCAGACAGCGCCTGCAGACCTCCAAAGCGCTTGCTGACCCCTTGAACATTCAGGACGACGTCACTGCCACTGGTGTGCTGCGTGGTGTCCATGTTTACACCGCCTTGTCGGTATTGACGGGGCTGGGTGCGGCCTTGCCATGTTCAGGTGCGGGCCACAAGCCGCGGGGCCGCAGCAGCATGATGCCAATCATGGCCGAAGCAATCAGCAGCTGGCGCAAGATGGACGCATCCAGCCGCCCGCCCGTGGCTTGCTGCAAAGGCCCGGCCACATAACGCAGCACCTCGGGCAACGCAGCCAGCATCACCGCACCCAATATCACGCCCGGCAAATAGCCCATGCCACCCAAGACCACCATGGCCACGATCATCACGCTTTCCATCAAGCTGAACGATTCGGGTGAGACAAAACCTTGGAAGGCAGCAAACATGGCACCGCTGACGCCCCCAAACGTGGCGCCCATACCGAATGCCAGCAGCTTCATGTTGCGCGTATTGATGCCCATCGCCTTGGCCGCAATCTCGTCTTCGCGGATGGCCATCCAGGCGCGGCCAATGCGGCTGGTTTCCAGGCGGTGGCAAATAACCACGCTGATCACCACCAGCACCAGGAACAGGTAGTAGTACATCGTCACCGACGGGATGGTGAAGTCACCGATCTCCAGCTTCTTGCCAAAGTCAAGGCCAAACATATTCATGCCGTCGATGCGGTCCAGGCCACGGGGCCCGTTGGTGATGTTGACCGGGTGTTCCAGGTTGTTCATGAACACGCGGATGATTTCGCCGAAGCCCAGCGTCACGATGGCCAGGTAGTCGCCACGCAGCTTCAGCACCGGGGTGCCCAGCATCACCCCGGCGAGGCCCGCCAAACCGGCCGCCAGCGGCACGATGGCCCACACCGGTGTGTGCAGGCCTTCAGGAAACATCGCTGCAATCCAGGGAAAGTTTTCGGTCAGGTGCGGGCTGGCCAGCAGCGCGTACATATACGCGCCGACCGCATAAAAGGCGACGAAACCCAGGTCCAGCAGGCCGGCGTAACCGACCACGATGTTCAGCCCCAGCGCCAGCAGCACGTACAGCAGCGCGATGTCGATGATGCGGACCCAGGCGTTGCCGAAGTACTGCGCGACCAGCGGGACGATCAGCAGCGCGACGGCCGCAGCCAGGAAGACCGGCAGCTTGTTCTTGGAGGAAG
>JANNMQ010000559.1:0-2385 GCA_031398045.1 Rubrivivax sp. | reverse complement strand
TTTCGATCCACGAAGCGAGGCCTTGCCCCGTGCCGTGAGCCTGAGCGATCAACAAGCCTATGAGCTGGCGCTGAAGTTCCTGGAACTCGTCGGGGTGCCGAAGTCCGAGATCCCGGTCTTGCCGCAAGGTGCGGCACTGCCGGTGCGCAGCATGGTCGTCGGCACCGCCGACGACAGGGGCACGAAGAGCGAGCCGATCGCGATCCAGAAGGTCGTCAGCGTGCCGCGGGCGTTTGTCGTGCCGGGGCTGCTCACCAATCCAAACAACGGCAGGGTGCTGAACCATGTAATTGCCCCGGGCGGCGCCACGATTGCCGTCGGTGATGGAGTCAATTTCAACGGCGTGCAGTACGCACGCATTGATGGCTGGTCCGATGCGCAGATGGATGCCCGGCTGGACCCACGCCAGGCCAAGACCACGTCGGTGCTGCGCGACGAAATCACCGACGATCTGTATGCCGAGGGCGTGCGCAAGGTCGGCAGCTTGTCGATCCTGATCGCGCTGCGCAAGGCCTATCCGAATCCGGATGACCCCAATCCACCGCTGTGCCCAGTTTGCGGCCTGTTGCTGCCCGCAGTGCAGGTGATCGTGTCGCAATCCGCTGCCGGTCCGGTCGAATCGTCCGAGCGGAACTTCGCCGCGCCTGGGGTGATCCGGGAGTACGACCTGGTGGATCGCAACGAGCTGGGTCGCGCGCCGCGTTGAGCCCACGCATCGCAGAAGACTGACCATTCACATACGCCGGTCACACGGCCAACCTCTTGACGAGCAGCGCCACATGAAGCCACTTCACTTTGATCTGAGCGCACGACTGCGCAGGCTCTCTGTGGCTGCAGCCATCACAGCCTGCACGACCGCAAACGCCGTGATAGGCCCGCCGACGGTTCCCGGCTCAGTGGCCGACTATGGCAACGGCGGCAACATATTCCAGCTCGAACCCATGTTGTTCGTGCAGGGGCTGGGCAGTGCCAACAGCCCGGCGGATGTGGTCGTCCTCAATCCATTGCTGCAGTTTTCGGCCGTCGTGACGGGCCTGGGCACATCGCTGATGACCATTGATTACCGTCTGCGCAACACCAGTGACGCGGCAAGCTTCGGCGACTTGCGCTTCATGATGTTTGCCAACCCCGACGGCAATCAGGTGGGCTTCCTGGATGTGCTGTCTGAGAGTTGGGGTGCTGCGGCTGCCGGGGACCCGGTGCTTCGTGAGGGTCGTGCGTTCAGTTTCAACCCCTTCAATGGCATCTTGGCGGGCATTGCCGTCAACGGCAATTTGAGCGAAGGTGGTGCGGCGCTCGACCCCACCTGCGTGGCAGTGACCGGCTGCGATGCGACTGTGGGCCTACAGTGGAATGCGGCCCTGCTGGGGCCGGGCGAAACCTTCCAGATTCGCGTCGGGCTGTCTGACAACGGCCAGAGCCTGTCGTCGCGCTGGATCGACGCCACTGCGGTGGGCTCTGCGAACACGGTGCTCAGGCTGTCGGGCACCTCCAACATCATTCCTGTTCCGGAACCTGCCACGGCGTTACTGCTGACGGCGGGGCTGGCGGCGGTGGGCATGGCGGCACGACGCCGTCGGCGACTTTGAGCGTTGCACCTTTGCGCAATCGTCGTCTTGCCCATTGTGTCGCCGTACTGTTTGTTGTGTCGGCACCTTTCACACCAGGGGCACAGGCCATGGCGGCAAACCACGGCGGTCCGCCGCCCGCACCGGGCCCCGGCGTGGGTGTCGGCAAGGGCCAGGAGCCTGCTCGACCGGCCACACTGGCCGAAGCCGAGGCAGAACATGCGCGCATGGTGCGCAAGTGCGAGCAGCTGACCGTGACGTCGGCTCGCAACGAGTGCATTCGTCAGGCGCAACGCAACCTGCAATTGGACAAAGAGCGTTTGCAAAAGGCGACGCCGCCGAGTGCAGGTGCGTCGAATGCAGGCGCGTCGAATGCAGGCGCGTCAAGTGCAGGTGCGTCAAGTACTCCGCGCCGCTGAAAGCACCGACGTTCGGCCACAAAGCCTGCGGCCACCACGCAGCGCAGACCAATCGCCGCAACCGCTGCGCTCGACGACCGTCGTGGCGTTCGCCGCAGTTCCTTGCTTCGAGGCTGGTGCAGCATCTGCCCGGACGCAGCCAAGGCAGGCGACCAACTGCACACGGGGGCCGGTGTCTCACAAGGCTCAGTGGGCCAAGCCGCTCGCGCGGTAAGCGCTGCGGCGAGCGTGGTGGCGGTCCTTCGGGCCGCTGGTTCTGTGATCTTGGTGATCGAGGCAATCCGCCTCGTTCACCGACAGAAGGAGGATCATGGACGTTTCAAACCTCCACCGTCTTACCGCTGGGTCGACGCATGGTCGAGGACATGCGCATGCGCGAGTTCGAGCCCAAGATGCAA
>JANNMQ010000541.1:0-7142 GCA_031398045.1 Rubrivivax sp. | reverse complement strand
GACAGATGGGGTGACAGCATCTCGGCAAAAGCCAGCACAAACTGGCGCAAGTAAGCACCGCGCTTGAAGGCCACGCGGGTGACGTTGCTACCAAACAAATGGCCGAGCGGGCGCGCCACCAGGTCGGCGTCGGCCGGGCCGCCCTGCACCGCCAATTCGGTGACGATGCCCACCCCCAGACCCAGGCGCACATAGGTTTTGATGACGTCGGAGTCAATCGCCTCCAGCGCCACAAAAGGCTTCAGTTGCGCACGTTCAAAAGCGCCGTCGATGCGCGTGCGGCCCGTCACGCTGGGGTGGTACAGCACCAAGGGGTGTTGCGCCAGCTGCTGCAGCGTGGGCCGTTCTTCATGGCTCAACGGGTGGCCTGCGGGCACCACCATCACGTGTTGCCATTCGTGACAAGGCAGGCTGACCAGCTGCTCTTGCAGGGCCAAGGCTTCGGTGGCCAGGCCCACGTCGGCCACGTCGTCGAGCAGCATGCGCACCACCTGCTCGGGCACGCCCTGGTGCAGCACCACCTGCACCTTGGGGAAGCGCTGGCGCAGCAACGCCACCGGGCCTGGCAAAAAATAACGGGCCTGTGTATGGGTGGTCGCTATCGACAAGGTGCCGGCGTCTTGTTTGGAGAATTCTTCGCCGATGCGCCTGAGGTTGGCCACCTCGCGCAAGATCACATCCACCGAGCGCAGCACATGCTGGCCCGGTTCAGTAACCCGTTTCAGACGCTTGCCGTGGCGTGTGAAGATGTCGACGCCCAGCTCTTCTTCCAGTTCCAAAATGGCCTTGCTGACTCCGGGCTGCGATGTGAACAGCGCACGCGCCGTTTCCGTCAGGTTCAGGTTGCGGCGTACGGCTTCCTGCACAAAGCGCAGCTGTTGCAGATTCATGGTGTGCGTGCAGATGGGGCCGCTGCGGGTGGGCCCAGCGCGGCCGCTGCCGATGCCGCCATGGCTTGCATCACAGGGTCGAGCTCACCGATCGATGGGTGCAGCTGCACCGTCAAGGTGGGATGCTCGGCGCGCACGGTGTCGAGCAACTGCGGCAGGTCTTTGCGCACATGGCCACCGGTGCCCAGGAACAAAGGCACGACGTCGATATGGGTACAACCGGCGCCCACCAGATCGGCGCAAGCGGCTGGCAAGGTGGGGTTCATGAATTCCAGAAATGCCAGCTGCACCGGCACGCCGGGGCGCAGCGCCTGCACACGCTGGCGCACACCCTGAAACGGCTCTGCCCATCGCGGGTCGCGTGCGCCGTGGGCGAACAAGAGCAGTCCGGTGCAGTGGGTCATGTCGGTGTGTTCCGTTGTGCAGGGCCTCAACGGTAGCGCACCAGCCAGGCGAATGCCGCCATCGACAACAGCAGGTACAGGATGCTGGGTGTGGCGGCGGCGACCCAGGGTGTCCAGCCGCGCAACATGCCCAGATGGCCCGACAGGTTGCTGAGCAGCACAAAACTGATGCCCAGCATGACGCCACCAAACACCTTCAGGCTGATGCCGCCCGCGCGTGCGTGCAAGTAGGCAAAGGGCAGCGCCAGAGCCACCATCACGATGCAGGCCAGCGGGTACAGGGCCTTGCGCCAGAAACGGATCTGGTGCGTCTGCGAGGCTTGCTCCTGGTCGTCCAGGTGGTTGCTGTAGCGCCAGAGTTCCAGCGTGGACATGGTGGCCGCGGGCAACACCGCCGCCGACACCACGCCGGCCGTCAGGCTGCTGTGCCAGGTGAGGCCGGCCTGGCGCACCACTTGAACAGCAGGCCTGCCCTGCGCCCCTGCTTGCGGCCACTGCGTGGTCTCGACATCGATCAAGGTCCAGGGCGCCAGGCCCGCGGTGGGGCCCTGCGCATCCACCGTGGCGCTGACGCGGCCTTCCCGGGCTTGGGTGCGGCGCACCAGGCGACCGTCAGCGTCGAACTCGAAGATGCGGATGCCCGTCAGGTTGCCCGCTGCGTTGGCGCCGCCTACGTTGACCGAGTAGCTGCGGTCGCCCTCTGCGGTTGGCCGTTTTTCTTTCAACCAGGCGCCCGTACCAGGCGGCGCCACGACACCGTCTTTGTGCGCTTTAAGCAGCACCAATTGGCGCTGCGCGGCGGGGGCCACGAAGTCGCCGACGAGAAAAGTCACCAACGCAAATGCCAGTCCCAACACCGCCAGCAAGCGCAGCGCCAGCACGGGGCCCAATCCGCCCGTGCGCAGGATGGTGAATTCCGAGCCTTGCGCCATGCGTGCCAGGGAATAGATGGTGCCGATGAGGACGGCAATGGGAAACAACTCGTAGAGGTCTTTCGGCAGTTCCAACAGCGCGGCCAGAAAAGCCTGCCAGGCGCTGCCGCCGCGACTGCCCACACTTTCAAGCGCGTCGACGAAGTCGATGAAAAAAAACAACGCCATGAAGGCCAGTGATACAAAAACCACCGACGCCACGATGTCGCGGTACAGCAGCTTTCTGATGGTTTTCAAGCCGGGGTTCCTGCTGCCGTTGTGGTCCGTCGCCGCCACGGCGCCGCCGGCAGGCGGGCAGCTGCATGGTCGCGCCACCACAGCAACAGCCAAGCCAGCGCCAGCGCGCCGCCATGCACGGCCAGCAGCGCGATCCCCATCGACAAACGACCACTGGCTACCCAGGCTTGCGACAGGTTGATGAGGTTGTAATAGACGACAAACGCCAGCAGCGCAAACAGCAGGTTCCAGTTGCTTGCACGCCGGGGGTTGGTGGCCGCCAGCCCTATACCCAACAGCAACAAGTTGCCGGCTCCCAGCAGCATGCCCAGGCGCCAGGCCAGCTCACCCAAGTTGCCGCTGGTGGGTTGCTGCACCAGCTTGAGCGTGTCAGTCAGTTTGGGCGGCAGGTTTTGCGCCGACCGGGCCGCCTTTTCGCCGGCCAGCACACGGTAGGTTTCGAAGCTGGACAGCGTGCGCTCGCCCGACGCCGTCTGCACTTGGTTGCTTTGCCCGCGCTGCAGCAACAAGTAGCGGGCGTCGCCGTCCACCACCAGTCGGCCACTCTTGGCGGAGGTCACACTTTCCGAGTGGTCTTGGTTGGACAGGATGAAAACGTTGCGTGCGTTGACGCCATCCACCGTTTCGCGTTCAACAAAAAACACCCGCCGGCCGTCGCTGGAGCGCTGAAACACGCCGGGAGTCACACGGGCCAGGTCTGACCGCTGCTGGTAGCGGTCACGAAGTTCCTGGCTGCTGCGGTGCACCCAAGGCCAGACCACCAGCAGCAACAGCGCGGAGACGATCAACACCGGCCAGCAGGTGCGCAGCACCGGACGTATGAAACGCCGCAAGCCCACGCCGCTGGCGAACCAGATCACCATTTCGCTGTCGCGGTACATGCGGCCCAGCGACAGTACAACGGCGATAAACAGCGACAGCGCCAGCATCATTGGCAGCTGCCCCAGCGCCAGGTAACCCAGCAACAGCACCACGTCTTGTGGCGCCACCGCGCCCATGGCAGCCTGGCCCACGGTGCGGATCAGCGCGTTCGTCAACACGATGGTGAGGATGACCACCAGCGTGGCCCCGAAGCCCCGCGACAGCTCTTTGCGCACTGTTGAATCGAATAACATCCGCCGACTTTTTTGCCCTGGGGGGAATTATGGACTTCAAGATCTTGGTGCCTGGATCAACGGGCTTGGCAGGGGTGGCTGCCGACGCGCTGTTGGTGGTGCTGTGCGGCAAGCCAGCGGGGCCGGCCTTGACATCCGCGTTGGGCGAACTGCTGGCCAGTGCCTTGCAAGACGCTGAAAAGGCCGGTGACTTCGCCTACAAAGCCGCGCAGGTTTTGTACCTGCACCGCGTGCCTGGCGTGAAAGCGGCCCGGGTGGCCTTGGTGGCGTGCCCGGATGCTTCAGGCAAGGCCTGGCGCCGCGGCGTTGCCGCTGGTGTGACGGCCTTGAAGACCAGCGGTGCCAAGTCGTTGGCCATTGCCACCGTGGCAGAAGTACCCGATGCCGCGCCCACGGCAGCCCACGCCCAGTTGTTGGCGGGCGCTGTGGATGAAACGCTGTACAGCTACCGCACCACCAAGCCCAGCGCACCGGCCGCGCCGGCGCTGTCCAGCGTGCTGATGGTGTGCGAGAAATCCGCTTCTGCCGTGCTGGCCGCTGCACTGAAGCGCGGTCAGGCGCTGGCAGCAGGCACCGCATTGGCCCGTGAATGCGCGAACCGACCGGGCAACCATTGCACACCCAGCTACCTGGCCGACCAGGCGCGCAAGCTGGGCAAAGCGCACGGCCTGAAGGTGCAGGTACTGGAGCGCAAAGACTGCGAAAAGCTGGGCATGGGTTCTTTCCTGTCGGTGGCACAGGGCTCGGACGAGGCACCCAAGTTCATCATTGCGCAGTGGCAGGGCGGTGCCAAAGGCGAAGCACCGGTGGTGCTGGTGGGCAAGGGCATCACGTTTGACACCGGTGGCATCTCCATCAAGCCTGCGGCCGAGATGGACGAAATGAAATTCGACATGGGCGGCGCCGCCAGCGTGCTGGGCACGCTGCGCGCCGTGGCCGAGTTGAAGGCCAAGGTCAACCTGATCGGCATCATCCCGGCCTGTGAAAACATGCCCAGCGGCCGTGCCGTCAAGCCCGGTGACGTGGTCACCAGCCTGTCGGGCCAGACCATCGAGGTGCTGAATACCGACGCCGAAGGTCGCCTGATCCTGTGCGACGCACTGACCTACGCCGAGCGCTTCAAGCCCGCGGTGGTGGTGGATATTGCCACCCTCACCGGTGCCTGCGTGATTGCGCTGGGGCACCACCGCAGCGGCCTGTTCAGCCCTGACGATGCACTGGCGCAAGAGCTGTTGGCGGCCGGCGAAACGGCGCTGGACCCGGCTTGGCGCATGCCGCTGGATGAGGAATACGACGAGGCCCTGAAGAGCAACTTTGCCGACATGGGCAACGTGGGCGGACGGGCTGGTGGCGCCATCACGGCGGCCATGTTCTTGAAACGCTTCACGGGCAAATTGCGCTGGGCACACCTGGACATTGCAGGCACGGCCTGGAAGTCCGGCGCGTCCAAAGGAGGCACCGGCAGGCCCGTGCCGCTGCTCACCCACTTTGTGCTGGCCCGCGCGAAATAGGCTACTCACTGGGCTGCCCCCTTTCTTACAACAACATGGATGCGATCGAATTTCACACCGGCATCACCGACCCTGTGGGCTTCACCCTGCGCATGCTGCGCAAGGCTTACCGGCAAGGTGCACGTGTGCTGGTGACAGCCCCGGCGCCGGTGCTCGACAAGCTGAGCCGCCAGCTGTGGCGGGCCTACGAGCGCGAATTCATTGCCCATGTGCTGGTGGGGCGGTGTCGCCAGGGCCAGGCCGAAAGAACGCCGTTGTGGTTGGGCACCACCGTTACCGCCGGTAGTTACGAGCCGGTGGTGGTCATCAATGTGGGCGCTGATGCACCGCTTGAGCCCAGCCGCTTGCAGCGACTGATCGAAGTGGTGTCGGCCGACGATGACGAAGCCGCTGCAGGCCGACTGCGGTGGCGCCAGTACAAGGCGGCGGGCTTGGTGGTTGAGCACGTCAACGCCAGCGCAGCCGGTTGATTGACACCGGTTCGGGCCATCGTTGCGTGCCTTGCCGCAACACCCTGTGAGTTCTGTGAATCGGGTTACTTTGTTGGCGGCTTGTGCACCACTGCATCACCGGCCGCGTTGTGGCTAGGCAGCTGGACCTTCTGCAGCCGCCAACTGCACCCCCTGTATTTCCCCAGTTCCAGGGGGTTGGCTTGTGGGTTATCGTCTTTTGCTTAGTTTTATTTTTGTCCATTTCGACATCACATTACCTGGAGGTATTTGCATGCAAGTCAAGCTCAACCTGATCGCCGGCGCGGCCGCCCTACTGCTGGGCGGCTCGGTCTACGCGCAAGACCTGGTGGTCAAAATTGGCCACGTGGCCCCCACCAGCGGCGGCATCGCCCACCTGGGCAAGGACAACGAAAACGGCGCACGCATGGCGATTGAAGAACTCAACGCCAAAGGCACCACCATCGGTGGCAAAAAGGTCAAGTTCGAACTACTGGCTGAAGACGATGCAGGGGACCCGAAACAAGGCACCGCCGCCGCCCAAAAACTGGTGGACAGCAAAGTCAATGGCGTCATCGGCCACCTGAATTCCGGCACCTCGATCCCTGCTTCCAAGATCTACAGCGACGCCGGTATTCCCCAGATCAGCCCTTCGGCTACCAACCCTAAATTCACCCGTCAAGGCTACAAGACCACTTTCCGCGTGGTGGCTGACGACGTGCACCTGGGCGGCACGTTGGGTCGTTATGCCGTCAAGGACTTGAAGGGCAAGAGCATCGCCGTCATCGACGACCGCACCGCTTACGGCCAGGGTGTGGCTGACGAGTTCGAAAAGGGTGTCAAGGGCGCCGGTGGCAAAACCGTGGGCCGTGAGTTCACCAACGACAAGGCCACTGACTTCACCGCCATCTTGACCAGCCTGAAGGCCAAGAAGCCCGACATCGTGTTCTTCGGTGGCATGGATGCCGTGGCCGGCCCGATGATGCGCCAAATGAAGCAGCTGGGCATCGAAGCCAAGTTCATGGGCGGCGACGGCATCTGCTCGGGCGAACTGCCCAAGCTGGCCGCCGGCACGATGGCCGACAGCCAGGTCGTCTGCGCCGAAGCCGGTGGTGTCGAAGGCGCGGCGAAGAAGTCGATGGACGACTTCCGCGTTGCGTTCAAGAAGAAGTTCAACGCCGACGTGCAGGTCTATGCACCGTACGTCTACGACTCGGTCAACGTGATGGTCGCGGCGATGGTCAAGGCCGGCTCCGCCGACCCGGCCAAGTACCTGCCGGTGCTGGCGGCGACCGACGGCTACAAAGGCGTGACCGGGACCATCAGCTTCGACAACAAGGGCGACATCAAGAACGGCGCCCTGACGCTGTACACCTACAAAGGTGGCAAGCGCGAGCAGATCGCTGTGGTGAGATAAGCCCACCCCCGAAGCGGCTGCGCAGCTTCCCCCTCAAGGGGGCTGAGCCCGGACATAAAGAGTCCAGTGGACTCTTTATGCCTGGTGAAGGGCCGGGCCGCTGGCACGGCGCGGCCTGCAATGCAACGCCATCGGCCCGGCAAAGCCGGTTCCGCGGCGTCCTCTGGCAAGACAACAAAAAACCCGC
>JANNMQ010000484.1:0-3298 GCA_031398045.1 Rubrivivax sp. | reverse complement strand
CAGCCTGTCGGCCACTGCCGCCAGCAGTGTGTCGCCGGCGCCATGGCCCAGCGTTTCATTGACCTGGCGGAAGCGGTCCAGGTTCACATGCACCAGTGCCAGCTGGCCGTGGGTGTGCTGGGCGGCAGCCAGTGCACTGGTCAGCTGTTCCACAAACACCCGCCGGTTGGGCAAGCCGGTCAGCGGGTCGTCGTTGGCCAGCCGGTCTTGGTAGACCTTGAAGGCCAGGCTGTTGCGCACCCGGATGGCCAGCTCGCTGGCATCCACCGGTTTGGACAGAAATTCGGTGGCGCCCAGTTCCAGCGCACGCAGCTTGCTCGCGGGGTCGCTGGCCGCTGTCAACACGATGATGGGCGTGTAGCGCAGTCTTTCGTGGGCCCTGAACTGGCGCAGCAGCTCGTAGCCACTGACGCCCGGCATCATCAGGTCCAGCAAGATCAGCCCCGGCCGGCAGGCCAGCGCCGTGGCCATTGCCTGGCGCGGGTCGTTCACCGCCACGAAGCGCCGGTAGCCGCTTTCTTCCAGGTAGGTCTGGGTAACGTCGGTCATCATCGGCTCGTCGTCCACCATCAGCACGGTGACGTCAGACAGCGTGCCCATGCCCGACGGTTGTGCACCTGCACCTGCAGCCGCGTGGCGCCTCGTGCTGTCCCGCGGACCCATCACTTGGAGTTCATACATATTTGTCACGGTAGATGTCCTTGCTGTTCAGGCCAGTGCGTCGTCAAGTACGGGCAGGGTGTTGTGGTCGGGTTCAGCTTCTGCCGGCACCACCAGGCGTGCGGCCAAAGACTGCAGATGGCGCAGGCCGCTTTCCAATTCGGGCACGTTGTGCTGGCGGGCGTGCTGTTCAAACCGCCGTGCCGGTTCAAAGAAGGGGTCGAAACCCACCGTGCCACCTGCGCCTTTGAGCCAGTGCGCCAGCTCGCCCAGTTCAGAAAAGCGGCCTGCCGCCAGCGCCTCCTGCATCAACTGCAGTTTTGTCGGCAGCGTGCGCGCAAAGGTGCGCACCACCCGCGCCAGGCGGGGGTGTGAAGCCAGGCGTGAATGGATGGGCCCGGCGTCAACGGCTGCCGCAGCGGCGCTCGTCGGGGGTGCCGCGCTGTGGCCAGCGTTGTGCAACCCGCTCAGCACCGGCAGTGCCTCGTCTGCCACCACCTCATGCCGGGCCGGCAAATAGGTGGCCAGCGTCTGCAGCAGCGCGTCGATGTCCACGGGCTTGGTCAGGTAACCATTGAAGCCGGCAGCGGCCACCTCGGCCTCGAAGCCTTTCATCGCGTTGGCCGTCAGCGCCAGCACCGGCACCGAGTGGCCACGTTCGCGCAGTGTGCGCGTGGCGGTGTAGCCATCCATCACCGGCATCTGCACGTCCATCAGCACCAGCGCGGGTTGTTGGTCGGCGATCTGCGTCAACGCAACGGCGCCGTCCTGCGCCTCGATCACGGTCAGGCCCGAGGATTCAAGCACCAGCCGCACCAGCTCGCGGTTCTCGGCGCCGTCGTCCACCACCAGCACGGTGGCTGGCTCGAAGAGCCAGCGCCTGTCGTGGCCGGCTTCGGCCGCGGCCGCCTGGCGCTGGCCCAGCTGCTCGGGCGTGAGCCAGTCCGCGAAGGGGTCGGGTTCAGGCACCGACAGCGTGACGTGAAACGTGCTGCCCTGACCCTGCACGCTGGTGGCCACGATGTCACCACCCAGCGCGCGGGCAAAGCGCCGGCTGATGGCCAGCCCCAGGCCAGTGCCACCGAACTGGCGCGTGGTCGATGTTTCTGCCTGCACAAAAGGCTCGAAGATGGCTTCGAGCTTGGCGCTCGGTATGCCGATACCGGTGTCGCTGATGTCGATGTGCAGCCGCGCCTGTTCACTGTCAGGCCCCAGGTAGACACGCACCGTGACCGTGCCCTGGGCCGTGAACTTCAGCGCGTTGCCCACCAGATTGGTGACGATCTGGCGCAGCCGCGCCGGGTCGGTGGCCATGGTGGCGGGCAGCTCCTGCGGGAACTCCAGCACCAGCTGCACGCCCTTGTCTTCGGCGCGCACGCGCATGATGTCCAGCACTTCATGCGCCACCTCGTGCACCGGACAGTCCACACGCTCCACTTCCAGCCGGCCGGCTTCAACCTTGGACAGGTCCAGGATGTCGTTGATCAGCGCCAGCAGGTGCTGGCCGCTGCCCAGGATGGTGTCGAGGTGGCGCTGCGTGTCGTGAGGGTTTTGTTGCCAGCCGCGCCTGAGCAGCTCGGTGAAGCCCAGGATGGCGTTCATCGGCGTGCGGATCTCGTGGCTCATGTTGGCCAGGAAGTCGCTCTTTGCGCGGTTCGCCTGCTCGGCGGCGTCGCGCGCCTGGCGCAGCTGTATCTCCTGCTCTTCCAGTGCCGTCACGTCGTCCAGGCTGACCAGCATGCCCGCTGGTTTGCCGCCGGCTCCCGGCACAGGTGAACCGTTGACCATGAAGCTGCGCCGCTTGCCGTCCTGACCGCTCAGGTAGAGCAACACATTGCGCCGCGCCAGCCCATCGCCTTTCAGCGCCGCCCAGGGGGTGTCGTCGGCTGACGCGCCGGCGGGCTGCGACCAGCCCAGCGAATCGGCTCGTTTGCCCACCAGCGCTTCGGCACTGCCGCCCACGATGTCGACAAAAGCCTGGTTGGCCAGCACCACGCTGCCCTGGGGGTCGAGCACCAGCACCCCTTCGGCCAGCGTGTCGAAGGCGGTGCGCACGCGCCCCGGTATCACCTGCGACGGGTCCAGGTGGCGCAGCATGCGACGCAGGTACAGGTAGAAGACGATGAAGCTGGCACCTGCCACGGTCAGCACCAGCAGCGCCGGCGAGCCGCGGTGCAGGCTCATCGAGGCCGCACCCTCGATGGGTTTGAAGGTCATTTCGGCGTGGCCCCAGATCGCGCCTTCATGGAGCAGCGGCACACGCACATGGGTATCGGTCGATCGCGCGTCGGGCGCCATCTCGAAGACATGCCCGGCAGCGCCCGACTGCACGCGCAGCCCGCCGTCGGCCTGGCGCAGGCCGATCGACAGCAGATCCGGGTTGCGGCTGAGCAAGAAGTCGAGCACCTGCTGCAACCGGGTGTTGTCCTCCTCGCCCACCAGCGTGGTGGCGGCCACCGCCACCGCTTCAGCCAGCGACGTTCGGCCGCTGCGCACCGCCGTGTCGCGATCGGGCAGCAAACCGGCAAACAAGGCGCACAGCAACAGCGTGACGACCAGCGAGGACATGCCCAGCGCCAGGTGAAAACGCGACGACAGTCGTTTCAGGAAGCCCATGGCTCAGCCTCTCGTTGTGGTG
>JANNMQ010000426.1:0-3494 GCA_031398045.1 Rubrivivax sp. | reverse complement strand
CTCGTGCAGCTTGCGACCCTCTTCACGCTGCGCGGCCATGTCAGCACGGGCAGCATCGGTGATCTGCTTGATCTGCGCACGTTGCTCGGGCGTGGCCTTCACGGCGTCGAGCATACGATCCATCTGACGCGGTGAGCCACCCATTTCAGGGCCGCCGTGATGGCTGCGGTGATGGGCATGGGCACCTAGGGCACCGGGCTCGCCCTTGGGCTGCGCCCAGGCCATTTGCGACAGGCCGGCACCCAGGGCCAAGGCCGTCACCGCCATCATCAGGCGCCATGGATGCCGCTGGTCTGGCCGCGCACCGGCTTTGATAGGGGTTTGATGGGTCATGATTTCAGCACTCCAGGGGTCGTTGTCGATAGCAGGCATCGTGAACGCGGCCGGTGGCGCTTTTGTGCGTGGTGGGTAAAGAACTGTTGCATTGGCCGTGCCGGCCGGCAGGTGCGGGGCTCGCGCCGAGCCTGCACCTGCAGCATCGAGAACCTGAACGCCATGCGCCGGGCTTCAGGGCGCAGCGGCGGGATCTACACGCAGCAGCCGCCGTTGCACCTGAAAAACCGGGTTGGCACTGCGCAGGTCCAGCCGCAACAGCACACCGCTGGCACGGTCAATGACCAGTGCACCTTCAACCCGCGTGTAGGCCTCGCCACCGGGTGCGTCACCAAACAATTCCACCACCGCCACGTCAAAACGCCGGCCCGCCACGGTCTGCGGCCCCACCGCCACCACCTGGCCGCGCATGCGTGCACGCGAGTAGGGGTCACCCACTTGCACGATGTCACCGGCCGTCACCTGGCCCAGCGCCAGGTCGCTGCGCAGCAGGTGGGGCCAGCGCATGGCGCCATTCGGAGCCTGTACCACGTTACCGGCGCGGTCTTGCACCCAGATGCCTGCAGGCAGTTCGAGGGCCAGGCCCGCGTTGCTTGCCGGCATTGATCCCGGACCCGACCTCGGCGAGGGGTTGGCGGCAGGGCTGGGGACTGAATGAGCTGCAGCGCCAGGGCCTGCGCTGGGGCCCTTGCCCGCCGAAGCATCAGCGGCCACTGTTGCAGCTTCTGCCCGGTATTCGAACTCTGTGCGACGAAGCGCTTCCACACGCAGCACCTGGTGCGTCAACGGGCCGCGCGCGCGCGTGCGCACTTCGTAAACCAGGCGCTCACCCAGCGCCACCGGCAACTGCGCTGCCTGAGCCACGGGCAATGTGGCAGTCGGCGCCGCGCAGGCCTGTTTGGCCGCCGCTTCGCGCAGGGCCTCATAGCGCCCTTTGAAGCGCGCCAGCTCATCAGCTTCAAGCCCCACCGGGCGCATGGCCAGCATGGCCGGCCAGAACACGGTCAGACCGAGGCCCAGCGCCATGATGTTGTGGCCCGCCCGTTCGTCCACGGCATAGGCCAGTTCAGCGGCTTGCTGCTGCACACGGTCAGATTCGTCATGGATGCGGTCACAGCCCCAGAGTGCAAAGTCGGCGGGGTTGGCTGGCACCGGCTTGACGTCTACAGCGCGCGTGGCACACCCCGAAACTGCGGCCAAACACAGCGCTGCCGCCAGGGCACACAGGCTGCCAGCAACAGGGTGATTTCTGTGCGTCATGTCAGCTGCATTGTGCAGCGCTGCAGGGGCATCACCGGCTAAGCGACCCGAGGTCTGCGGCGGTGCAGGCCAGGCTGGCGGAAAGGGAGTCGATCGAACCGACGTTCCAAGCGGTTTCAAGACTTCTCGACATTGCGCCTAGGTTATTGATTTGACTTGATTTTCTATTCTGACTCGTCCACAGTGATTCCAGCGCATCTCGCCCAAGCGCAACGTCAACTGTAGGTACAGGTGTAGGTAGAGAAATGCGAAGTCCAATTCATCGACTTTCAGCGCGCGCGGTTCAGAGCCGCCCCGCGCCCGGGTACTACGCCGATGGTGGTGGCCTGTAATTGCAAGTCAAGCGTTCGAAAAACAGCGACCAAATGAATCGCTCTTGGCTCTTTCGCTACAGCCACAGCCAGCGTCCCACTTGGATTGGCCTTGGTTCCGTGCACGACCTCAGCCTATCTGATGCACGGCAACGCGCGGCACAGTACCGTCGCCTGCTGTCTCTTGGCAAAGACCCTGCCGCTGAACGCGACGCTGAACGGGCGCTTTCGCTTGTGGAGAAGCAGCGTTCCATCACTTTTGACCAATGCGCCCAAGCCTACATCACGGCGCATCGCGACGGTTGGCGAAACGCCAAACACGCGGCGCAGTGGGAGAGCACCCTCAAGCTGCACGCGCACCCGATCATTGGCAAGCTACCTGTGAATGAAGTCGAGCTTCGCCACGTGTTGATGGTTCTTGAACCAATCTGGCGCAGCAGAACCGAAACAGCGTCACGTCTTCGAGGCCGGATGGAGTCCATCTTGGACTGGGCCACCGTGCGCAACTTTCGGCAGGGCGACAACCCAGCACGATGGCGCGGCCACTTGGACAAGTTGCTGCCCATGCCAGCCAAGGTCAAGAAGGTTGAGCATCACACGGCCCTGCCCTACGCCGAGTTGCCCGCGTTCATGGCAAGCCTGGCCGAACAAGAAGGCATGGGCGTCCATGCACTTCGGTTTGCAATCCTTACTGCCGCCCGGTCAGGGGAAGTGCGAGGTGCAACGTGGGCGGAAATCGACGCAGCGAAAAGGGGTTTGGACTGTTCCCGCTGAGCGCATGAAAGCAGCTCGTGAACACCGGGTTCCCCTGTCCAGCGTGGCGTGGTCGCTGCTACCGAAAGCAATGCCTGCTGATCCCCAAGCTCACTTGTTTCCCGCACCACGCGGGGGACCGCTTTCCGACATGACACTGACTGCCGTGCTGCGCCGCATGAAAGTCAATGCGGTGCCTCACGGCTTCAGATCGACGTTTAGGGACTGGTGCGCGGAGCGCACTGACTTTCCCCGAGAAGTTGCGGAAATGGCTTTGGCCCACGCGATTGGAGACAAGGTCGAGGCAGCCTATCGCCGCGGTGACCTGTTCGACAAGCGGAGGCAACTTATGGACTTGTTGGCGACTCAATGCGGGCATGAAACTGACGGCAGGCCTGTCGTTGCTTGAGAGTCAGTCGCGATTGCCATGAAGGTATGGTGCGACTCGACAGCAGGTTTTTCGAAGGAATTCGTCGCATTCAGCGTGCAGCTTCGACCCTAAAGTTCCCACACTGGACTACGTGGAGAACAGCACTATGGGCAACCATGAATCGAAAGCGGCAGTCGATTCGACCATCGAAGCACCTTTGTTCATGCGCATGCCTGCTGTCACGCGCTTCACGGGACTCGGTCGCTCAACAATTTACCGGCTGGTTGCGCAGGAAAAATTCCCATCGCCATTGCGCCTGGCTAGTCGTGCAGTTCACACCTACATGGGCAAGAACCTGGCGAAGCTCAGCGACGCCGAGATTGCTGCCAATCGCCACGGCGGCTCGCTCGACCCGAGGGCCGACGCCGCAGTGCGTTTCGCCGCCAAGGTGGTCCGCGAGCGCGGGC
>JANNMQ010000354.1:0-6416 GCA_031398045.1 Rubrivivax sp. | reverse complement strand
GTTTCAAGCAAGTGGCGTTCAGTGGCGTGGCCTGGCTGGTACCCGCGGCCAGGCCGTCTGACAACCACAGGAAAATCGGCACCTGCTTTTGTACGTCCGGCGCAATGGCATACGGCAGGCCAAGCAGGTACAGGTTGTTTTCGCCCAGCGATTCACCATGGTCGGATGCAAAAACCAGCGCACTGTCCACCTGCTTGGCGGCCTTCAGAATGGCCAGTGTGCGCGCCAGCACGTGGTCGGTGTAGAGCAGCGCGTTGTCGTAGGCGTTGATGATTTCTTCGCGGCTGCAGCGGCGCAGGTCTTCGGTTTGGCAGGCGGGCAGGAACTTTTCAAAAGCCGCCGGGTAGCGCTTGAAGTACGCCGGGCCATGGTTGCCCAGCATGTGCAGCACCAGCAGTTGTGTGCCGTGGGCTTGGGCCAGCGCTTCGGGCAGGCCCGCGAGCAGGGCTTCGTCCAGGCAATGCGCCTGCGTGCACAGCGTGGGCAGTTGCAGGTCTTTGGCATGTTCCACCGCATGCGGCGCCGGCAGGTCGTCGCAGACGCCCTTGCAGCCGCTTTGGTTGTCGCGCCAACGCACGGCCACGCCGGCGCGCGCCGCCACATGCAGCAGCGACTCGCTGCCGCGGATGGTGGTTTCGTCGTAGTCGCGCCGCCCCACAGGCGCAAACATGCAGGGCACGGAGGATTCGGTGTTGGTGCCGCAACTGATGGCGTGGTGCCAGCTGGTTAGCGGCCACTGCGCCAGTTGCGGCGTGGTGTTGCGGGGGTAGCCGGTCAAGCCCCAGTTGGCGGCCCGTGCGGTTTCGCCCACCACCATCACCACCACCAAAGGCCGTGCACCGGCTTGCTGGCGTGCTGACAGGCCCGCGCCGGGCTGCGCGTCCAGCCCCATGGCCTGGCGCGGCCGCGCGGCGCCGCGCAATTGTTGCGCCGCCACCGCCCCCACCGACCACAGCATATTCGTGGGTGTGGCCATGTAGCGCAGTTCTTTGTGGTTGCGCATCAGCGGGCCGAAACTGGGAAAGATGGCCACCAACGAAGCCACAAAAAGCAGCAGGCCCGTCAGCCCCAACCCGCCCCGGTGCAGCAGGGTGGGGCCCCAGCGTTTGCGGCGCAGCTGCAGGCGTGACAGCAGCAGCAGTGGCAGGCCGGCATACAGCAGCAGGTGCAGACCCAGACCCCAGGTGAGCAGTTCCGTGGCCTCAGCTGCGTCGGTGTGCAACACGTTGCGCACCATCGTGGGGTCGAGCACCACGCCGTACGACTGGATGAAGTGGCTGCTTGCAGCGGCCACCACCAAGAGCACGCCCAACAGCCACTTCAGTGCCTGGCCCGGTGCGAACAGCGTCAGCAGCACCAGCACCACCAAGTGCGCACCCGTCAGCATGGTCACCAAAGCCAGACCTTGGCCCCAAGTGCCGGCGGCCGCCAGCGGCTGGCCGTGCAAGGCTGCACCGATGAAGGACGCATTCGCCGCCAGGGCCCAGAACAGGCTGCAGGCGACGATCAGCGCCTCGGCGCCGACGGCCAGGCGCCAGCCTGGCTCGGGTGCCGAGCCGGCCGCCAAGGTCAGCAGATATTTATTGTTAGCAGGTTGCAACCTCGGCCCTCCACGGGCTGAAGGGCCCAATCCGGTGCATTGAGCCTGCGGCAGCTGAAGTTCACCTGAAGAACGGCCCATCCCTGCGGTGCTACCGTTGTCGGAGCTGCTGGGCAGGGCCCAACAGCAACCGCTGCCATGCTCAGACGGGCTTTTCACCTCCACGCCTCATCACCATGCGATTGCTGCTGATCGAAGACGACGACATCCTCGGCGAGGGCCTGCGCGACTTTCTGCAGGGCGACGGCCATCTGGTGCAGTGGTGCCGCACGCTGGGCCAGGTGCAGGGCATGCGCGGCGAACCCTTTGACGCCTGGCTGGTGGACTGGCAACTGCCCGATGGTTCTGGTCTGCAGTGGCTGCAGGCGCAGCGTGCGCAGGGGCTGCGCACGCCGGCGCTGATGCTGACCGCGCGCGACCAGCTCAGCCACCGCGTGCAGGGGCTGGACGCCGGCGCCGACGATTACTTGGTGAAGCCCTTTGCGCCTGAAGAACTGGCGGCGCGATTGCGTGGGGTGGCAAGGCGCCTGGCCGGTGACACCGGTGCCGGCGTGCTGCTGGGTGATGCGCAGGTGGACTTGGCGGCCCGTGCGGCGCTGGTGCAGGGCGTGCGTGTGGACCTGACCGGCCGCGAATGGGCCGTGCTGGAAGCCTTGCTGCTGAGGCCGGGGCGCGTGGTCAACAAGCTCGACCTGGAAAGTCTGGTGCTGGGTTTTGACGCCGAAGTGGCCAGCAATGCCATCGAGGTGCACGTGAGCAGCCTGCGCCGCAAACTGGGCCCTGCGGTGATCGAGACCGTGCGGGGCTCGGGCTACCGTGCCCATGCGGTGACCGGTGGCGCCGGATGAAAACCCGCCCCCCGCTGGCCACTGAGCATGCAGCTGCGCCGTCCATCGGCCAACGCATGGGTCGTGCGTTGGGCTGGTGGGCCTTGTGGTGGGGGCTGGTGCTGGCCGCTGCTGCGTGGCTGGCGGTGCGCCATGAGATGAACGAATTGCTGGACGACACGCTGCGCGTGGCGGCCACTGACATGTTGGCGCCTTTGCTCAGACCCACCTGGCAGCCGCCCGCTGGGCCGGTTGCTGAACCGCTTGCCCCGTTGGGGCCGCGGGGACCTGCCGCTGCGCCGGCGCCGGCCGCAGCACCGGGTGGCAGTAACCTGATGTGGCAGTTGGTGCACCACGGCGCTTCGGCGCAGGTGTTGCAAGCGTCGCCCGAAGCACCTGCGGTGGCGTTTTTTTTGGCGCCCACGGCGGGCTACACCGACACCGCCCAGTGGCGTGTGTATGGCCAGGCATTGGGCCCGGCTGGGGCTTGGTTGTATGTGGCCCACGCGCAGGAAGAGCGTGTGGAAACCAAACTCGAACTGGCGCTTGCCGTGGGGCTGGCCACAGTGCCGATGGCCCTCTTGGCGCTGCTGTGGTTGCGCTTGCGGCTGCGCCACGAACTGCAGCCGCTGCAGCGCCTGGCTGAGCAGTTACACGGCCTGGACACCGAAACGCGTGGCGGCCTGGTGCTGGGCCCACCCGAACGCAGTGAACTGGGCCCCGTGCACCAGGCGCTGGCCCTGCTGACCTCGCGGCTGGAACAGCGCATGGCGCGTGAGCACGCTTTCACCGCCCATGCGGCGCACGCGTTGCGCACGCCGCTGGCCGGCATCGACGCACAGCTGGCCGTGGCGCTGCGCGAAGCCACACCGGCGCAGCAGTCGCGGCTGCAACGCACACGCGCCGCAGCCGGGCGCTTGCAGCGTGTGGTGGCAGCGCTGCTGGCGCTGTTTCGCAGCAGCAACGAGCCGCAGCGCGAGCCGCTGGACCTGGCCGCGTTGCTGGCGCGCACCCCCTTGGTGGGTTTGCAACTGCACGTGCAGCAGACCCAGGTTGTGCAAGCTGACGCTGATCTGGTGCACGCTGCACTGTTGAACCTGCTGGACAACTCGCTGCGTCACGGCGCCCAGCAGGCCTGGGTGGACACCCCCGCACCGCAGGTGCTGCGCGTCAGCGACGACGGCCCTGGCGTCGATGCGCAGCGGCGCACGCAGTTGCAGCAGGCACTGGATGAAGGCGGCGAGGGCTCGGTGTCTGGCCTGGGCTTGCTGCTGGCTGACTTGGTGGCGCGTTCGCATGGCGGCCGTTTGCATTTACCCAGCGTGGGCCAAAACCTGCCCGATCGCCAAGCCACGGGCTTTGTGGTTGAACTGCAGTTGCAGACCCCGCGCCCGGTTGATGCCGTTGATTCACACACAGGCCACCCACCACCATGACTGCAGCATCGCCCCCGCCCCCGCCTTCGAAGTCCACTTCGAAGCCAGCTTCGCCATCAGATTCATCATCGTCAAACAGCCCGAACCTGCACGCACCACAAAAAAGCCGTGGTGGCCCGGGCCGGCTGCTGGGTGCCTTGCGTTATTCAGCCGCTGGCCTGCGCGCCGCTTTTCGCCACGAAGCAGCCTTTCGGCAAGAACTGGCACTGGGCCTGCCGATGGTGGTTTTTGCCCTGTGGCTGCACCCCGGCCGCGTGCAGACACTGTTGCTGGTGGGCAGCGTGGTGCTGGTGTGGGTGGTGGAGCTGCTGAACTCGGCGCTGGAAGCGCTGGCCGATGCGCTGTCTACCGAGCAGCACCCGCTGCTGGGCCGTGCCAAAGACCTGGGCAGCGCAGCCGTGATGCTGAGCCTGCTGCTGGCCGCGTTCACCTGGGCCGTGGTGCTGTGGCCCTGGGTGGTGGCGCTGTGAAAAGGAGTGTTGGTTCTTGAGGGTTTCAAGCCGTCGGCAAGACGTGCGCTTTGAACTGCTCACGCAGTTTGATCTTCTGCATCTTGCCGGTGGCGCCCAGCGGTATGGCGTCGACAAACACCACATCGTCAGGGGTCCACCACTTGGCAATCTTGCCGTCGTAAAAGGCAATCAGTTCGTCGCGTGTCACTTCGGCACCGGGTTTTTTCACCACCACCAGCAGCGGCCGCTCGTCCCACTTCGGGTGTTTGGCCGCGATGCAGGCGGCCATGGCCACCGCCGGGTGCGCCATGGCGATGTTTTCCAGGTCGATGCTGCCGATCCATTCACCACCCGACTTGATGACGTCCTTGCTGCGGTCGGTGATCACCATGTAACCCTCGGGCGTGATTTTGGCCACGTCGCCGGTGGGGAACCAGCCGTCCTGCAAAGGGTTGCCGCCTTCGTTCTTGAAGTAACGCTCGATGATCCACGGCCCGCGCACATGCAGGTCACCGGTGGCCTGGTTGTCCCAGGGCAGTTCGGCGCCGCTTTCAGACACGATCTTCATGTCCACGCCATACACCGCGCGGCCCTGGCTGGACATCACCGCCAGCCGCTGCTCGGCGTCTTGGGTGGTGTGCTGCGCCTTGAAGGCGGCAGCGGTGCCGATGGGGCTCATCTCGGTCATGCCCCAGGCGTGCACCACGTGCACGTTGTAGTCGTCACGGAACTTTCTGATCATGGCCGGCGGGCAGGCCGAGCCGCCGATCACGCTGCGCCGCATGCTGCTGAATTTCAGTCCATTCGCGTCCACATAACCCAGCAGCCCCTGCCACACCGTGGGCACACCGGCCGAGATGGTGACACCTTCACTTTCAAACAGTTCATACAGGCTCTTGCCGTCCAACCCCGCGCCCGGCAACACCAGCTTGGCACCCGTCATCGGGGTGATGTAGACCAGGCCCCAGCTGTTGACGTGGAACATCGGCACTACCGGCAGCACCACGTCGGCGGCGCTGCAGTCCAGGCAGTCGGGCAGGGCGCCGGCCATGGCGTGCAAAACAGTGCTGCGGTGGCTGTACAGCACACCTTTGGGGTTGCCCGTGGTGCCGCTGGTGTAACACAGGCTGCTGGCGCTGTTTTCGTCAAACACAGGCCAGTCGTAGTGACCGTTCTGCGCCGCCAGCAAGTCTTCATAACACAGCAAGTTGGGCACCTGGGCACCCGTTGAAGTTTCGGCCGGCATGTGCGCGCGGTCGGTCATCAACACCCAGTGTTTGACACTTTTTGTGCGGCCCGCCACGGCCTGCACCAGGGGCAGGAAGGTGAGGTCGAAAAACACCACCTGGTCCTCGGCGTGGTCGGCGATGTAGACCACCTGGTCAGGGTGCAGGCGGGGGTTCAGCGTGTGCAGCACCGCGCCCGAGCCGCTGACGCCGTAATACAGCTCCATGTGGCGGTAGCCGTTCCAGGCCAGCGTGGCCACACGGTCACCAGGCTTGATGCCCAGCGCGCCCAGCGCCTGCGCCACCTGGCGCGACCTGTGAGCGATTTGTTTGTAAGTGGTGCGGTGGATGTCGCCTTCCACGCGGCGCGACACCACCTCGCGGTCGGCGTGGTGGCGTTCAGCGTGGGTGATGAATGAAGAGATCAGCAGCGGCAGCTGCATCATTTGGCCAAACATGGGTGGTGTCTCCGGTGCGGGTGCTGGGGTGCCCCGCATTGTGCGGGCCCCAGCCGCGCCAGCGGATGGGGATCAGCCCTCGCGCGTGAAATCGCGCTCCGGCCTTCGCCAGGCGTTAGTGTCCTTCCGGACACTCACGTCCGGGCTCAGCCCTGCACCAACTGCCGCGCCAGCCGGCGGTGCTGCTGCACCAGGCGCGGCAGGTCCAGGACCGTGACCTGGCCGTCTCGCACCAGCACACGCCCCTGCACCACCACGTGGCGGGCGCTCACGCTATGGCAGAACAGCAACGCGCCCACCGGGTCGTGGTCGGCGCCGGCCAAGGCCAGTTCGTCCAGGCCGAAGCTGGCCAGGTCGCAGGCCATGCCGGGGGCCAGCGCGCCGATGTCGTCACGCCCCAGCACCCGTGCGCCGCCC
>JANNMQ010000349.1:0-6745 GCA_031398045.1 Rubrivivax sp. | reverse complement strand
CCGGTAAGCAAAAAGGTCAGCGCATAACCCAGGTTCAGCTGGTAGTTGATGGCGGCCAGCAACATCACGGCCAGCGTCAGCGCAAAGGTGACCCCGGCCTTGGTGGGCAGGATGTAGATGTTGCGTTGGCCGAGCAGCCAGGTGTCGGTGCGCGGCAGCCGGGCCTGCCACCAGCGGCGGAACTGCGCGCGCGGTGACCAGGCACCCGACGTCACGGTCATCACGGTCTGGCCGTGGCCTCGATCAAGGCCCGCACCTGCTCCACCGGGCCGCGGCCCGCACCCGCCACCGGCACCAGCCGGTGCGCAATGGCTTGCGGCAGGATGGCCTGCACGTCGTCGGGCGCCACGTAGTCACGCCCAGCCAACAAAGCCCGCGCGCGCGCCGCGCGCAGCACGGCAATGCCGGCTCGGGGCGAGATGCCTTCGCGAAACCAGGTGCCCGATCGTGTGGCGGCAATCAGCGCCTGCAGGTAGTCCAGCAGCGTGTCGGCCACCCGCACCTGCAGCACGGCCTGCTGCGCAGCCACCAGTTCGGCCGGCCGCAGCACCGGCTGCAGCTGCAGCGCGGCGGCACGGCGGTCGCCGCCGGCCAGCAGTTCACGTTCAGCCTGGCGGTCGGGGTAGCCCAGCGTGATGCGCAGCAAAAAACGGTCGAGCTGGCTTTCGGGCAGCGGGTAGGTGCCCAGCTGGTCGCTGGGGTTTTGTGTGGCAATCACAAAAAAGGGTTGCGGCAGCGGCCGAGTTTCGTTTTCCACCGACACCTGTTGCTCTTCCATCGCTTCGAGCAACGCGCTTTGTGTCTTCGGGCCGGCGCGGTTGATTTCGTCGGCCAGCAGCACCTGTGCAAACACCGGGCCTTGATGGAAGACAAAGGCTTCTTTGGACCGTTCGAAGACACTGACACCGATCAAGTCGCTGGGCATCAGGTCGGCCGTGAATTGCACACGCCTGAAGTCCAGCCCCAAAGACACCGACAGCGCATGTGCCAGCGTTGTCTTGCCCACACCGGGCACGTCTTCTATCAGGAGGTGACCGCCGGCCAGTAAACAGGCCACGGCGTCTTCGATCTGCGGGCGCTTGCCCACAACGATCGTGCTAATCTGATCGACCAGTCGAGACAACTGGCGCGTGAGGCTTGGGTCCATGCGCAGCACCATACCGTATCTGGCAGGCGTCCATCGCCAGATGAACGCGACGAATAGCCTATGAACACCGTCTTCTACAGCCATCCCGACTGCCGGGCCCACGACATGGGTGCAGGCCACCCTGAATGCCCACAAAGGCTGGACGCCATCACAGACCACCTGTTGTCCACCGGGCTTGACGTGGCCCTGGTTTTTTGCGACGCCCCTTTGGCCACGCTGGAACAGATCGACCGCGCCCACAGCACCGGCTACAGCCTGCAGCTGCAAGACATGCTGCTGCAGTTGGCAAAAACAGGCAGCACCCAAGCGCTGGACCCCGACACCATCGCCTGCCCAGCGACGTTGAACGCCGCGCTGCGTGCCGCCGGCGCCGCGGTGGCCGCCACCGACGATGTGATTGCTGGCCGTGCCCACAACGCCTTCTGTTCGGTGCGCCCACCCGGCCACCACGCCACACGCGACCAGGCCATGGGCTTTTGCTTTTTCAACAACGTGGCGGTGGCGGCGCGCCACGCGCTGGACGTGCACGGGCTGCAACGGGTAGCCATCATCGACTTCGACGTGCACCACGGCAACGGCACCGAAGACATCATTGCTGGTGACGAGCGTGTGCTGATGTGCAGCTTTTTTCAGCATCCGCTGTACCCCTACAGCGGTGCGGTGCCCAAGGGCACCAACATGGTGAATGTGCCGGTGGCGCCCTACACCCGCGGGCCCGAGGTGCGCGACATGATTGAACAGATGTGGCTGCCGGCGCTGGACCGCTTTGCGCCACAGATGCTGTTTATCTCCGCCGGCTTTGACGCCCACCGCGAAGACGAACTGGGCCAGATGGGCCTGGTGGAAGCCGACTACGACTGGATAACGCGCCAGCTGATGGCGGTGGCCGACAAACACGCCCTGGGCCGCATCGTGTCGTGCCTGGAAGGCGGCTACCACCTGGGCGCCCTGGCACGCAGCGTGGGGGTGCACCTGCGCGCGCTGGCGGGGGTTTGAGCACAGTGACGGCAAACACGGCGCCGCTGGCCGCACCCGGCGCCGGTTCCGAACTGGGCCAGCTGCTGCAGGCCCTGACCAGACCCACCGTGCTGGTGGAACTGGCGGTGTTTGCCGCCTGCCTGGCTGGCGCCTGGGTGCTGGTGCGATGGTGGCGCGGGCCAAAAGTGCCGCCCCATTCCATCTGGTTTGGGCAGACGGTGGTGGACGGTGTGCTGTTCCCGGTCGTGGCGCTGCTGCTCGCCTTGCTGGCACGCTGGGCACTGCGCACGCCGTGGCTGGATCTGCAGCTGCCGCTGGCGGTGTTCAAACTGGTGGTGCCGGTGCTGCTGTCGCTGGTGGTGATACGCGTCACGGTGCGTGTGCTGCACAACGCATTCCCACATTCGCAGCTGATGCGGGTGGTGGAACGCAGTGTGTCTTGGATGGCCTGGATCGGCGTCGTGCTGTGGATCACGGGTGTGCTGCCGGTGCTGTTGAAAGAACTGGACGCCATCAGCTGGAAGATCGGCAGCGCGCAGTTGAGCGTGCGCAACCTGATCGAGGGCGTGTTCACCGCGGTGGTGGTGTTGATGGGTGCGCTGTGGATCTCGGCGGCCCTTGAAGCGCGGCTGATCAAAGGCGCCACCGACAACCTGTCCATCCGCAAGATGGCGGCCAATGCACTGCGTGCGGTGCTGCTGTTCATCGGCCTGATGTTGGCGCTGGCGGCCGCCGGCATCGACCTCACCGCGCTGGGTGTGCTGGGCGGCGCCTTGGGCGTGGGCATCGGTTTTGGCCTGCAGAAGCTGGCGGCCAACTACGTCAGCGGTTTTGTCATCCTGGCCGAACGCAGCATGCGCATTGGCGACAACGTCAAGGTGGACAACTTCGAGGGCCGCATCACCGACATCACCACACGCTACACAGTCATTCGTTCAGCCACCGGGCGTGAAGCCATCGTGCCCAACGAAATGATGATCACGCAACGGGTTGAAAACAACTTGCTGGCCGACCCGCAGGTGCTGTTGACCACCACCGTGCAGGTGGCCTACGGCACCGACCTGGCCGCCTTGATGCCCAAGCTGCAAGCGGCCGTGGCCACCGTGCCCCGCGTGCTGGCCCAACCGGCGCCGGCGGTGCTGCTCAGCAACTTTGCACCCGATGGCCTGGAATTGACGGTGGGCTTCTGGATTGCCGACGCCGAAAACGGCCAACTCAATGTGCGCTCGGGCGTGAACCTCGCGTTGCTGGAATCACTGAACGCTGCGGGTGTGCAGATACCCTTTCCGCAGCGCAGCGTGCATCTGCAAGGTGCATGGCCTGGCAGTTCCCAACCGCCCACCGCCTTGCCCGAATAGCCACACGGCCGAACAAGCCGTTTGCAATCAGCGCCCCCCCATGCGATGCTGGACAAAAGTTTGGGGCCCTGCATGACCAACGACCAGCTTCCATCGGAACGGCGCGCCACCGACTTTCTCGACCGCGCTCTGGTGCTCGCCGACGTCGTCGTCTGGCGCATCGACCTGCAACAGCAGCGAGTGCACTACAACGCCGTTGGCTTTAAGGCGCTGGGGCAAGTGCAAACGTCGGCCGGCATCAGCCTGCAGGCGCTGCGCGCCTTCACGCACCCTGACGACATTGCACTGGTGGAAAAAGCCAACCAGCAGGCCCTGGCCGGCCACGAGGTGGTGGACCAGGTGGCGCGCTACCGGTTTGCCGATGGCCACTGGCACCACCTGCTGACGCGCCGGGTGGCAGAACGCAACGCCCAGGGCGAAGCCATCGGTTTGTCGGGCATCGCCATCGACGTCACCGAACTGCAACTGGAACGCGAACAGGTGCAACGCCAACAGTTCGCCATTGAAGCCGCTGCGGTGGGCATCTGGGAACGTGACCTGCAAGGGCAGGTGCAGTACTGGAATGAAACCATGTACAGCCAGCGCGGTTGCACACCCGATGACCCGCGCCACCCCAACCAGATCATGGCCGACACCACACACCCGGTGGACCGCCAGATACTGCTGCGCGCTTATGGCGAGCACATCGCCAACGGCGAACCTTACCGCGAAGAATTGCGCCTGCGCCTGGCCGACGGCACGCAGCGCTGGATCCTGGCACATGGCCGCCCGCTGCGCGACGCCAGTGGCCGGGTGATAGGCATGGCAGGCATCAACCTGGACATCACGGCGCAAAAATCGGCCGCCCTGCTGAGTGATGAGAAGCTGCGCGCCGAACAGGCCAGCCGCGACAAATCGGTCTTCATGGCGCGCATGAGCCATGAATTGCGCACGCCGATGAATGCCGTGCTCGGCTTCAGCCAGCTGATGCGTGACGACCCCGTGCATGCACTGTCGCCGCCGCAGTTGCAGCGGCTGCACCTGATTGAAAGCGCTGGCCACGAACTGCTCAAACTGATCGACAACCTGCTGGAAATCTCACAACGCAACGACCTGCCAGCGGCAGCGGCACCCGCAGCGGCAACGCCTTTTGTGGTGGCAGCCGCCAGCGGCGAAACTGCACCGCCACCGGCACCGGCACCCCCAGGCCTGCACGTTTTGTGCGTTGAAGACAACCCGGTGAACCTGCTGCTGGTGCAGGAAGTGCTGGCCCTGCGACCGCATGTGCGCTTGCGTTGCGCAGAAAACGGCCAAGCCGGTGTGGCCGCGGCCTTGCAAGAGGCGCCCGACGTGATGCTGCTGGACTTGCAGCTGCCCGACATTTCGGGCCACGACGTGTTCCAGCGCCTGCACCACCTGCCGCAACTGGCCGCGTGCCGCTTCATTGCGCTGTCAGCCGACGCCATGCCTGAAAGTATCACAGCCGCTCGCGCCGCCGGTTTTCACGACTACTGGACCAAACCCATCCAATTCGACCACTTTCTCGCCCAGATCGACCGGATGGTGGTCCAGCGCGCCCTGAGCGGCGGCTGAACGCCGCGCGGCCGGCAGGGCGCTGCGTGTCAGGGTGCCAGGCGTTCCCTCACCCAGCCCGACACCGCCGCATCTTGGCGGTAACGCAAACGGTCGTGCAAACGGCTCTTGCGGCCTTGCCAGAATTCCCAGGCCTGCGGCTGCAGCCGGTAGCCGCCCCAGTGTGGCGGGCGCGGTGGATGCAGCGCATGCACCAGCGCGGCCTTGGCCGCAGCAGCCACCAGCACACCGCGCGACGCAATCACCTGGCTTTGCGGCGAAGCCCACGCGCCCAGGCGTGAATCCAGCGGCCTCGTCTGGTAGTAGGCGTCGGACTCTTCAGCGCTGGTTTTTTCCACCACGCCTTCGATGCGCACCACCCGTTCAAGCTCCACCCAATGGAACTGCAGCGCCGCCCAGGGCTGAGCGGCCAGTTGCTGCCCTTTGCGGCTTTCATAGTTGGTGTACCAGACGATGCCCCGCTGGTCGCAGCCCTTGATCAGCACCACCCGGGTGGACGGGCGGCCGTCGGCGCCGACCGTGGCCAGCGTCATGGCGTTGGGTTCGGGCAACTGCGCCTGCAGCGCCTGTTGCAACCACGACTGGAATTGAACCAATGGGTCCGGTGCGCTGGCCGACTCGTCCAGTTCGTCACGTTCGTAGCTTTTGCGCAGGTCAGCAATATTCATCTGCACAGTATAGGAACGCGGCTTGCAAACCCGCTTGCGGCAGCACCAACAGCCGTTTCAGCGCGCCAGCACAGGCAGCACTGCACCACTGCACAAGGTGATCCCTTAAGTAGTTGGCCGTAAGTGAAGCTCCCACTTACTGCGGCGCAGCATCGGCCGCATTCTCAAGCTGGCCATTCAACAGCTGCTTACACCCAGGCACCGCAGCAGTCTGAGCCCACCGAATCAGCCATGCGCTACCGCCCTACCATCATCGTGCTTGCAGCCGGCAGCGGCAGCCGCTTTGGCGGCACCGCACACAAGCTGGCACAAAACTTCGGCAAAAGCAGCGTGCTGGGCACCACGGTGGGCCATGCAGTGCAAACGCAGTTGCCGGTGCTGGTGGTGACCACCGAGCCCTTGGTACCCCTGGTGGCCGGGCTGCTGGCTTCGCGTGACATCCTCGTGCTGTCAGCCGCCGAAGCCGCACGGGGCATGGGCAACTCCATCGCCGCGGGCGTGGCCGAACGCTCGGGCGCTCCGGGCTGGCTGCTGTTGCCCGGCGACATGCCGCTGGTGCAGCCCGGCACGCTGCTGGCGGTAGCCACGGCGCTGGAGCAGTTTGCCGTGGTGCACGCTGAACACCGCGGCCGCCGCGGTCACCCGGTGGGTTTTGCTGCCGAGTTGTATTCAGAACTGGTGAAACTGCAAGGCGACGAGGGCGCACGCCGCATCGTTGCACGCTACCCGGCGCATGGGCTTGAAGTGCCAGACGGCGGCGTGCTGCTCGACATCGACACCGCAGCCGACCTGGAAGCCCTTCGGCGCGATCAGCCTTCGGGCCACGTCCCGTTGCCATCAGCCTCCAAGGTGTGAAGCGCGGGGGTGAAGCGCGAACGGCGGACAGGCCACAGACCCCGCCAGCCTGAAAGCCGACGTGGCTGAGGTGGCCAACGTGACCGACACCAGGTTTCACCGAGGTCTCGATAATCGGCGCATGAATCGAGTTGAGTCGCCGCCAAAAAGGCGCGCAACAGCACGTG
>JANNMQ010000334.1:0-3033 GCA_031398045.1 Rubrivivax sp. | reverse complement strand
GCAGCCCGGCGTCGATCAACCCTGGCGCGATGGACGACAGCCGCAAACGAAAGTAGGGGCAGGGCCGCGGTGCTTGCAGAAAAAACACATCACCGGGCTCGATCAACACCCCCTGCGCACGCGCCGCCAGCGCCAGCGCAGCGCCGTCCAGCCCATCGGGCACAGCTTGCGGCAGTTGCACCCAGATCGAAGCACCGCCCTGCGGCACCGTGTAGCTGCACGTGGGCAAGTGCCGCTGCAGCGCCTGCGCCGCCAGCTGCACCCTTTCCTGCATCGCCTGGTTGACGCGGCGCGCATGGGATTCATGGTGGCCGAGCGACACAAACAGCGCGTAGGCATGCTGCAAAAACGCGCTGGGGTGACGCACCATGGCATGGCGCAGTCCGCGCAGTTCGGCCGCCAGCGCACGCGGCGCCACGATGTAGCCCAGCCGCACAGCCGGCGCCAGGCTCTTCGACAGTGAACCCACATAAACCACGCGGTCGCTGCGGTCCAGGCTCTTCAGCGCCGGCATCGGCGTGCCGGCGTACAGGTTTTCGCTTTCGTAGTCGTCTTCGATGACCACAAAGTTGTCTTCCTGCGCGCGCTGCAGCAGCGCGCGGCGGCGCTGCAGGCTCATCTGCACGGTGGTGGGGCACTGGTGCGACGGGCTGACAAACGCATAGTCAGGCGCCAGATTGCCACGCGGCAAGGTGTCCACCATGGCCCCTTCCGCATCCACCGGCAACGGCAGCCATTGCGGCTGGCGCAGCGCAAAGGTGTTGCGTGCGTGTGGGTAGCCGGGCTCTTCAAAAGCGACACGGGTGCGGTTGTCAAACAGCGCGTCAGCCAACAGGTGAAAGGCCTGCTGCGCTCCCACTGTGACAACAATTTCATCGGGTCGAGCAAACACACCGCGTTTGGGCAGCAGGTGCTGACGGATTTGCTCGATGAGGTCGGGCACATCGTCGTTTTCAAAGTCGGGCGCCCAATGCGCCAGTTGTGAACGCGCCAGGCTGTGCGCGCAGCAGGCGCGGAAGTCTTCGGTGGGGAACAGCTGCGGGTCGTGCCCGCCATAGACAAAGGGGTAGCGGTAGTCGCGCCAGCGTTCTGGTTTGCTGAGCGTGGGCAACTGGCGCAGCGAGCGCAACACGCGCCGGCCCCAGTCGGGGGGCTGCCCGCTGGCATGGTTATCGGCTGGCCATGGCGCCAAGCTTGCAGCCACCGGTTGCACACCCGCAGCCACAAACACGCCGCTGCGCGCCCGCGCCTGCAAATAGCCTTCGTCTACCAGCTGGCGGTAAGCGGCAGTGACCGTGTTGCGCCCCAGCTTCAGCAGCCGCGCCAGGTCTCGGGATGATGGCAGCGGTGCACCCGCCACCAGGCGGCCGGCCATGATCTCGCGCACCACGGCGGCGCGCAGCCGCGCCTGCAGCGCCAGTGCGGGCTGGTCGGGCAGCTGCAACAGCTCTTCCCACAGGGTCTGGCGGGTGATGCGCATGGCGGAGGGCAGTCTACGTGCACCCACCAGGCCCATAAACTGTTGACCCAATCGCCCCATCCACCCGCCCCACGCTCCCGCCCGCAAACCCAGCCATGTCCACCGAACCCGCCGCCGCGCCACCGCCGCTGTGGCAACAGCGTGAATACATGCTGCTGTGGGGTGGCCAGGTGGTCACCACGCTGGGTGCGTCGGCGGCCAGCATCATCTACCCGCTGCTGATACTGGCGTTGACCGGGTCACCGGCGCAGGCCGGTGGTGCTTCGGCGCTGCGCATGGTGCCTTACCTGCTGCTCAGCCTGCCGGTGGGCGCGCTGATCGACCGCTGGAACCGCCGCCGCGTGATGATCACCTGCCACATGGGTCGCGCCGTTGCCGTGGCCACGCTGCCGGTGGCGATGTGGATGGACAGCCTGCATGTGGAACACATCTACGCCGTGGCGGTGCTGGAAGGCGCGCTGCACGTGTTTTTCAACATCGCTGAAACGGCGGCATTGCCTCGTGTGGTGCCGGCCTCGCAACTGCCGCAGGCCACCGGCCAGAACCAGGCCGGGTTTGCGGCGGCGTTGATTGCCGGCCCGGCGCTGGGCACGCTGCTGTACCAAGCCGCCGGACGCGCACTGCCCTTTGTGGTGGACGTGGCCACGCATGTGGCCGGCGCGGTGTTCTTGTGGCGCATGCGCACCGACTTCACGCCCGCAGCAGCCCGCGCGCAACCCAACCTGCGTGCCGAGGTGGCCGAAGGCCTGCGCTGGTTGTGGCACCAGCGGCTGGTGCGCGACATGGCGCTGGTGACCAGCGTGTTCAACTTCATCACGGCCGCCATTCCGCTGTTGCTGATCGTGCGCGCCAAGGAACTGGGCGCCAGCGAAGCGCAGATAGGCCTGGTGTTTTCGCTCGGCGGCGTGGGTGCCATCGTGGGTGCAGGGGTGGGCGGCCGCATCCAGCGGCGCTACAGCTTTGGGCAGGTCATCATTGGTGTGCTGGCGCTGCAGGCGCTGCTGTTGCCACTGCTGCTGCTGTGCCCGGGGCCACTGTGGCTGGGCGCCGTGTTTGGCGGCATCATGCTGGCCGGCCCGGTGTACAACGTGGTGCAGTTTGCTTACCGCATCGCGCTGATACCCGATGCATTGCAAGGCCGCGTGAACAGCAGTTTCAGACTGGTGGCGCATGGCTTGCACCCGGTGGGCGCCCTGTTGTGCGGCTGGCTGCTGGAGCATGCCGGCAGCAGTTCCACCGTGGTGGTTTTCAGCGTCTGTGGTGTGGCCCTGGCCGCGGGCACGGCGCTGGACAAGGCGGTGCGGCAGGCGCCGCGCATGGCCCAAGGCCAGCGCTGAAACGCAAGGGTCGCGGGCCTGGCTGGCTAAATTGCTGGCTGGACGGCTGGCTGGTCGGCTGGCTCAGTGTCTGGGTTGGTGGCTGGGTTGGTGGCTGGCCGACGGTCTGACGGGCGTTTCAGCGTAAGCCCAGCAGCGCCGCCACCTCATCGCAGCCGTGTTGTGACCGGCGCACAGCGAACCACACGGTCTGCAAGCCCAGTACGCGGGTGGGTG
>JANNMQ010000284.1:0-2207 GCA_031398045.1 Rubrivivax sp. | reverse complement strand
CCCCGCGCTCGAAGGGATCGTCCCGCTCGAACCCGCGATGTCCCTGCACGCCCGGGTGTCGCACGTGAAGCAGGTGGCCGAGAGTCCGAAGTGGTTGCCCAGCTCGGTGATGTGCACGGCATCGCCGCCCTCGCTGACATCGCAACCACCCACACCCAGCGTGCGGCAAAACAGGTCCCCGATGCGGCAGGCAGCTTGCAACGCACCTTCATGCTGGAAGTGCCGGTGCACCTCCAGCAAGCCCAGCACCAGGTAGCTGTGCACCCACACATCCCAGGTGCGTTGGCTGGGGGCGCCGTCCCAGGTGGGCAGCACCACCGGGCTGTCGGGTGGGTGGTCGTGTGCCGCTGCACGCGCCGTGGTGGGCCGCGCCGGCTGCCTCACCATGAAGCGGCGCGAGGGTGCATAGGTGCCCAGGTAGCCATTGGGCTGCTGCAGCGCCACCAGGTGGTCGGCCACGGCACAGACACGGCTGCGCAGCGTGTCGTCGGCGCTGTGGGCTGCCGCGCGTGCCGCAGCGATCAGCCACTTGCCCGCGTGTTCGCCGTACCAGTCACCTTCCAGGTTGTGCGCTGTGTGTTCGGCGCTGAACAGCGCAATGGCCTCGCTGTCGGGACCTGTGATGAAGTGGAACAAGCGGCCGCGCCGGCTGGCATCCACCGCTTCACCCAGCAAACCCTGCAGCTGGACATGCAACACGGCCGCATGTCCATCAGCCGATGCAGCCGCTGCAGCCGCTGAAATCGCCGGCTTAGGCTGCATCAGCCACACACCTGAAACCGATACAGCCTGAGCGGTCTTTGCCCGGCGCCATCAACAGCAACTTGCCGTGTTCATCCAGCCGGTAGGCCTGCGGAAAGTACCAGTGTGAGGTTTGTGGCACATAACTGCTGCCACCGCGCAGCACGACGCTGCGCGTGTGTTCGTCGGCATATTCATCGGTCCACTGCCACACGTTGCCCACCAAGTCCAGCACGCCGAAGGGGCTGGCGCCCAAAGGGTGCGCCTGCACGTCGGCGGGCGGCAGCAGCGTGCGGCCACGGTTGCTGGGTGGCACGGCATCGGAGCGCCAGCTGTTGCCCCAGGGGTAACGCCGGCCGTCGCTGCCTTGTGCGGCGTACTGCCATTCCCATTCGTGCGGCAAGCGGCAGCCGGCCCAGGCCGCGTAGGCGCGGGCGTCGTCCAGGTCCACCCAGGTCACCGGTTGTTCGCCGCTGCCCGGCAGCGGCGCACCGCCTTGCCAGTGACGCAGAAAGTTTTGCGCGTCGTGCGGTGCGTAGCCGCTGGCCTGCATGAAAGTGTGGAACTGTGAATTGGTGACCGGCGTGCGGTGAATGAAAAACGGCTTCATCTGCAGCCGGTGCCGGTGGCTACGACGGGGGCTGCTTTCCCAGGGGTACTGCACGTCCAGGCCGTCCCAGGTCTGGCCTTCGATTTCGACGCCGCGCACCACGAAGTCGAAGTCAGCGCCTGGGATGGCCACCATGCCGGGCGGTGCGGCCTTGTGCAGCGGCGAAGGCGCTGTCGGCACCATCTGTTGGGTCAGGCAAGACCACTGTTTTGACAAGCTTTGCAACGGCGTTTGGGCGCGTTGCGCCGCGCCGGCCAGGTAGTCGACCAGGCCCGGGGGGTCGGCAACGTCAGCGTCCAGCGCCAGCACAGCGCCGTAACCTTGTGCTTCCAGCGGCAGCGTCAACACCGCCAGGTCACCCTGCAAGCGGGGCTGCAAAGGCGCGCCATGCCACAAGTCCACGTAACGGCGGCCACCCTGGTGCGGCAGCGCCAGTTGTTCACCGGCCACCTCATATTCGTTGCGGTTGACCAGGGTCCACAGCGCCTGCCCTTCGTGCCCCGGGCCTGCGCGGTCACCTGGGAAATGGCTGGCAAACACACCGGCCTGCAGCGTCGGCACATAGGGCCGCCACTGCAGACTGACCAGCAGCGCCGCACACTGGCGCTGCAGCGTGGCGATGCGGCGCAGCGCTTCAGCGTCGCGCGGTGTCAGCTGGTTCCAGATGCCCCAGACGTTTTCCCAGGCGTTGTAGCCCACGCCGTTGAAGAACAGATACTGAAAGTCGTTGTTGCGGTCGCGGCTCCAGCCACTTCCACTTGGCCACTGGGGGCACCACGTCGGGCGGCACCTTCTTGCCCCAGCTCTGCACGTTCCAGATCAGCGCTTCTTCGGCCGAGATCGTCGATTCGGGCTG
>JANNMQ010000658.1:0-3654 GCA_031398045.1 Rubrivivax sp. | reverse complement strand
CACCAGCTACTTCCTGAGCCGCGACACCGTGGTGCCCACCTTCGGCGGCGGCATGGCGCTGTGGCGCGAAAAGCTCTTTGCCAACATGCACCGCAACGCCGCTGGGGCGGCCGACTTCCTGCGTTTGCCCACCAACCGCATTGTTGAACTGGGCACCAAGGTCGAGATTTAGGACTGCAGTGCAGGCCCACGGGCACTTGGGTTAACCCGTACGGGTGATCTGCATGATCAGCAATCCCGATAGGCAAGGGGCCCACGCCCCAGCTATCGTGGCTTGTAAGCCCAGCATCGACAGCAGGAGACACCCATGCGCACCAACCTTGTGGCCCTGGCGGCCATGGCCCTTTTCACCGGCCTGGCGCAGGCTGGCACCGTCACGGTGGTGACTTCGTTCCCCAAAGAACTGATGCAGGCCTACAAGGCCGCGTTCGAAAAGGCCAACCCCAGCATCAAGATCGAGGTTTTGAACAAGAACACCGTGCAGGGCATTGCTTACGTGCGTGAACTGCCAGTGGGCCAGCGGCCCGACATCTTCTGGGCCAGCGCGCCCGATGCTTTTGAAGTGCTGGCAGGCCAGAAATTGCTGGACAACATTGCCGACCTGGCCAACAAGGCCGCACCGGCCAAGGTGGGCAGCTACCCCATCAACAGCCCCGACGGCCTGTACCTGGGCCAAGCGCTGGCCGGTTATGGCTTGATGTGGAACACGCGCTACATGGCGGCCAACAAGCTGCCCGCGCCCAAGCAGTGGGCTGACCTGGTGAAGCCGGTGTACTTCGGCCATGTGGCCATGAGTTCACCGTCCCGTTCGGGCACCACGCACCTGACGGTAGAAACCATGCTGCAGGGCGAAGGCTGGGACAAAGGTTGGAACCAGTTGCTGCAGATTGCCGGCAACAGCGCAGCCATCACCGAGCGCAGTTTTGGCGTGCCCGATGGCGTGAACAACGGCCAGTTCGGCATCGGCCTGGTGATCGACTTCTTCGGCCTGGCCGGCAAGTACAGCGGCTTCCCGGTCGAGTTCATCTACCCCGACGTGACGGCGGTGGTGCCGGCCAACATCGGCCTGGTGGCGGGCAGCAAAAATCCGGCGGAGGCCAAGCAGTTCATCCGCTACACGGTGTCCACCGAGGGCCAGCAGTTGCTGTTCGACCCCAAGATCAGCCGCCTGCCGATACTGCCGCCCGAACAGCTGAAAGCGCCCGCCGGCTACCCCAACCCGTTTGAGATTGCCAAGCGTGCCAAGGTGGCCTTCAACTCTGATTTGTCGGAGAGCCGCTACAACGTGGTGTCGGCCCTGTTCGACCAGGCCATCACTTTCCGCATCAAAGACCTGCAGGCCGCCACCAAGGCCATTCATGACGCCGAAGCCGCGCTGGCCAAGAAGCCCAACACACAGGCCGCAGCGCTGGTGAAGCAGGCGCGCGAGGCGGCATTTTCGCCCGTGGTGGGCAGTGCGATGGCGGCCAATAAGGACTTCCTGGCGCTGTTTACCGCGAACAAAAAAGAAGCTTCGGTGAACAAGCAGGTGACGGGCCTGGAAGACCGCTGGAACAGTGGCGCGCGCGACAACTACAACCGCGCCAAGACGCTGGCCGAGCAAGCGCTGGGTCTGGTTCGCTGAAGGTTCAGATCGCATGAAAACGCGCGCCGGCGTGTGGCTCGCGGGTGGGCTGGTTTTTGCTTTCCTGCTGCTGTTTTTTGTGCTGCCCGTGGGGCGCGTGTTCATCACCGCGTTCCTGGACGGCGATGGCAGCTTCACACTGGGGCACTTCATCGCCTTCTTCGGCCAGGGGCTGATGCGTGAGGCTTTTTTCAACAGCCTCTATGTGGCTGTGATGTCGGCCGTGTTTGCAGCGCTGATTGCGGTGCCGCTGGCCTACTTCACGGTGCGCTTTGAATTCCGCGGCGCCATCCTGATCCAGACGCTGGGTGTGCTGCCGTTGATCATGCCGCCCTTCGTCGGCGCGGTGGCGTTGCAGCTGATCTTCGGCCGCAGTGGCAGCATCAACCTGCTGTTGCAACAGCAGGTTGGTTTCACGCTGCCCATCATGGAAGGGCTGAACGGCGTCATCTTCGTCGAGGCCATCCACTACTTCCCGTTCATCCTCATGAACCTGACAGTGGCGCTGCGCAACATCGACGGCGCGATGGAAGAAGCGGCCATGAACCTGGGCTGCACCGGCTGGCGTTTGTTCTGGCGCGTCATCTTTCCGCTGTCTGCACCGGGCTTCATGGCCGGCGCGTCGCTGGTGTTTGTGAAGGTGTTTGACGATCTGGGCACGCCGCTGGTGATGGGGCAGACCAACCTGCTGGCACCGCAGGCCTACCTGCGCATCACGCAGGTGGGGCTGGAAGACCCGCTGGGTTACGTCATCAGCGTCATCATGATCGCCTTCAGCATCGGCGCCATGGCTTTGAGCGCACGCGCGCTGAAGGGCCGCGACTACAGCACGCTGCAAAAGGGTGGCGGCAGCATCCAGCGGCGGCGGCTGTCGCCCATGGGTTCGGTGGCCGCGTACGCGTGGATAGGCTTGATCCTGCTGCTGACACTGTCGCCGCACATCGGCGTGCTGCTGCTCAGTTTTGCCAAGGTGTGGAGCTTTGCGCCGCTGCCCGACGCCTACACGCTGGAGCACTACGCCACCGTGTTCCAGGACAGCAGCGGCATGATCAAGAACACGCTGCTGTACTGCGGCCTGGCCGCCACGCTGGACGTGGTGCTGGGTGTGGCCATCGCCTACCTGATCCTGCGCACGCAGTTGCCGGCGCGGCAGTGGCTGGACTGGATCGCCACCGCATCGCTGGCCGTGCCCGGCATTGTGCTGGCCATTGGCTATCTGCGGCTGTTCAAGGGCATGACCCTGCCTGCATGGATGGCGGGGCCGGATGTGCTGCTGACCAGCACCTGGGTGATGATCATGCTGGCTTATGCGGTGCGTCGCCTGCCCTATGCGCTGCGCAGTTGTGTGGCCGCGCTGCAGCAGGTGCACGTCAGCCTGGAAGAAGCGGCAGAGAGCGTGGGCGCCACCAAGCTGCGCACCATCCGCCGCGTGGTGGTGCCGCTGATGGCCGGCGGCATATTGGCCGGTTTTGTCACCAGCTTCATCACTGCGGCGGTGGAACTTTCAGCCACCATCCTGCTGGTGTCGGCCGACTCACAGGCGCCGATGAGCTACGGCATCTACCTGTACATGCAAAGTGTGTCGGGTCGCGGGCCTGGGGCCGCACTGGGTGTGCTGGCCATCATCGTGGTGGCCATTGGCACGGGGTTGTCGCACATCGTGGTGGAACGTACGGGCCAGCGTTTTGCCGCGCGGCCGGTGGATGAGTACCTGCCACCGCTGACCTTGAACACGCCCCGGCTTGGAGAACAACGATGAACAAGGTGGGCGTGCAGTGCCGTAACGTGCGGCTGTCCTACGGCAGCACCGAGGTGTTGAAGGACGTCAACCTGGACATTGCACCCGGCGAGTTCTTTGCGCTGCTCGGTCCTTCAGGCAGCGGCAAGAGCACGCTGCTGCGCTTGATTGCCGGCTACAACCGCCACCAGCACGGCCAGGTGCTGGTGGACGGCAAGGACGTGAGCCCGCTGCCGCCATGGCAGCGCAACATCGGCATGGTGTTCCAGAACTACGCGCTGTGGCCGCACAT
>JANNMQ010000233.1:0-2707 GCA_031398045.1 Rubrivivax sp. | reverse complement strand
GCCAGCACGGCCGGTCTTGAGATTGCTGAACGCATCGACGTCATCGCACCGCATCCGCTGGCGCGGCTGCGTTTCACCAACTGCCGGGTGCCTTTGAACCACCGCATCGGTGCTGCCGGTGAAGGTTTCAAAGTGGCGATGCGCACACTGGATGTCTTTCGTACCAGCGTGGCCGCTGCCGCTTTGGGCTTTGCGCGCCGCGCCATGGAAGAAGGCCTGGCACGCGCCAAAAGCCGGCCCATGTATTCTCAGCACCTGGCCGACTTTCAACTGACACAAGCCAAGCTGGCGCAGATGGCGCTGACCATCGACAGCGCCGCGCTGCTGGTCTACCGCGCGGCCTGGGAACGTGACCAGGGCAAAGTAGTGACGCGCCAGGCCGCGATGGCCAAGCTGGCCGCCACCGAAGGCGCGCAGCAGGTGATTGACAGTGCGGTGCAGTTGTTTGGCGGCCTGGGGGTGGTCAGCGGCGTGCCGGTGGAAAGGCTGTACCGCGAAATCCGCAGCCTGCGCATTTATGAAGGCGCCACAGAGGTACAGCAACTGATCATCGGCCGCGATCTGATCAAGGAAAACACATGAACAAGCAGGTGATACAGCCCGCCCACTGGGCGCGGCCCAAGGGTTATGCCAATGGCGTTGTGGCCAGCGGACAGCAACTCTTCATCGCCGGCATGATTGGCTGGGACGCGCAAGGCCAGTTCCACACCGACGATCTGGTGGGCCAGGTGCGGCAGGCGTTGCAAAACATCGTCGATGTGCTGGCAGCCGCTGCTGCGTCACCCGAGCACATCACGCGCATGACCTGGTACCTGACCGACAAGCGCGAATACCTGGCGCGCGGCCGCGAGATTGGCGCCGTTTTCCGCGAGCTCATAGGGGACTTTGGTATCGCGATGACGGCGGTGCAGGTGGTAGCCTTGATTGAGGATCGCGCGCAGGTGGAGATTGAAGTCACCGCCGTGAAGTTTGAACATTCGGGCTCCAACCCCAACCAGTACTGACCGACAGAAAGCACCCGCACCATGGCCACGTCAAAAGCAAGTTTCCACTGGGACGACCCGCTGCTGCTGGAACAACAACTCACCGACGACGAGCGCCAGGTGCGTGAAGCTGCCAACGCCTACTGCCAAGACAAACTGGCCAGCCGCGTCGTGGATGCCTTTCGCAAGGAAGAAACCGACACCGCCATCTTCCGCGAGATGGGTGAACTGGGCCTGCTGGGCGCCACCATTCCTGAACAGTACGGCGGTGCCGGCCTGAATTACGTGTGTTACGGCCTGGTGGCGCGTGAAGTGGAACGTGTGGACAGCGGCTACCGCAGCATGATGAGTGTGCAGAGCTCGCTGGTGATGCTGCCCATCTATCAATTTGGCACCGAAGCCCAACGCCAGAAGTACCTGCCCAAGCTGGCCAGCGGCCACTGGATCGGCTGTTTCGGCCTCACCGAGCCCGACCACGGCAGCGACCCCGGCAGCATGGTCACGCGGGCCAAAGCGGTGCCCGGCGGCTACCAGCTCACCGGCAGCAAGATGTGGATCAGCAATTCGCCTTTTGCCGATGTGTTTGTCGTCTGGGCCAAAGACGACGCCGGTGCCATCCGCGGCTTCATTCTGGACAAGGGCATGAAGGGCTTGAGTGCGCCCAAGATCATGGGCAAAGTGGGCCTGCGCGCCAGCACCACGGGTGAAATCGTGATGGACAGCGTGTTTGTGCCCGAAGAAAACGCCTTCCCCGATATTCGCGGTTTGAAGGGCCCGTTCACCTGCCTGGACAGTGCACGTTACGGCATCGCCTGGGGGGCGCTGGGCGCGGCCGAAGACTGCTGGCACCGTGCGCGCCAGTACGTGCTGGACCGCAAGCAGTTTGGCAAGCCGCTGGCGGCCAACCAGCTGATCCAGAAGAAGCTGGCCGACATGCAGACCGAAATCACGCTGGGGCTGCAGGGCTGCCTGCGTCTGGGTCGCATGAAAGACGAAGGCACGGCGTCGGTTGAAATCACCAGCATCATGAAGCGCAACAGTTGCGGCAAAAGCCTGGACATCGCCCGCGTGGCGCGTGACATGCTGGGCGGCAACGGCATCAGTGACGAATATGGCGTGGCGCGTCACCTGGTGAACCTGGAAGTGGTGAACACCTACGAAGGCACCCACGACGTGCACGCGCTGATCCTGGGCCGCGCGCAGACGGGCATTTCGGCTTTCTGACGGCCAGGGCTGCAGCGCAGCCCTGTTCCCTGCCCGGCTGCGGGGCCCCCAGACTCTGGGGCAAACGCCCCACGATGCCCTGCGCGCCGAAGGCTGCGCGGTGTAAGGCCTAAGTTCTGGGGCGCATGCCCCAGCGTTTGTGCAGCGGCCATTTCGAGCCCCAGCGCCATTGCTGGCCTGCGCGGCTTCCTGGGCAGATCCGCGTCCTGTCTGGCAGGGGGAAAAGCACGGTTTTGGGCCAGGGGCCGCGCACTTCTTCACGGCGCCAACGACCCACAGAGGGTCTGGCACCCCAACGGGCCCAACCTGGCCCCGCGCTTGCAAACAAGCACCGGCATCCGGGCCGCAAAAGCAACCATCGGCTCCCGTCCCAACTTGCATTGAAAGCACGCCATGAACATTGCCAACCTCTCTCGCGCTTTTGGTTTTGTCGCTGCTTTGTCAGTGGCTGCTGCGGTCCAGGCTGCACCGCTGAGGGCCTTTAATTTCGAAGCTGAACT
>JANNMQ010000216.1:0-9756 GCA_031398045.1 Rubrivivax sp. | reverse complement strand
CGCGGCCCTCGGGCTGGGTCAGCGTCAGTGTGGCCGCAGCGCCTGGCGCTGTGATCACTGGTGCGCGGTTGGCGATGTCGAAAGTCAACGTGGCTGGCGTCGGGTCCACATCGACGCCGCCGTTGGCGCTGCCGCCGTCATCGCGCACCTGGAACTGCAGCGTCGCGTATGCGGGGCCGCTGGCGCCCGTTGCTGCCTCGAAGACCAGCGCGTTGGCGTCGAGTTGCGCCACGGTCACCTCGGTGGCTGCACTCAATGGCGTGCCCGCAAGCCGCAGCGTGCCCGCGCTGGGCACTTGCACCAGCACCGACCGCAAAACGTCGCTCTCGGCGGCCATGTCGCTGTAACCAAAGTCTGCACGCACCAGTGCACGCTGCAGCGTGGCGCCCAGGCTCAGCGTGGCGCTGCTGCCAGCCGGGGCGTCGTTCACCGCCGCCACGCTGACGGTGGTGCTGTCGCTGTCGACGAGGCCGCTGCCATCGCGGCTGATCATCAGCAGCGTGTCGACGCCGGATTGGTTCGGGGCCGGCTGGTAGCTCAGCGTCGCGAGCGTGGCATTCAGGGCCGCTTGACTGCCGCTCAGCGTCAACGTGGCGCTGCTGTTGGCGCCAGCCGTGATGGTGGCGCCGCCCGTCAGCGTCACCAGCAGTCGACCCTGCTGCACGCTCAGGGCGCTGCTGCCGAGCCGGTTCTGCGCCAAGCCCGAGCTTTCGTCGCTGTCAAAGACCGACAGTCCGGGCAGCGCGGTGAGGGTGTCTTCCAGCACCGCAAAACCGCTGGGCACCGTGTTTTGCGGCGCCCGATTGACGAAGCTGGGTGCTTCGTAGGCGCCAATGTCGGCCGTGCCGGTGCGCGCGACTCCCCGCTGGTCGGTGGCCGGCGCCGCTGCGGTGCTGGCCGCGTCCAGTGCGGCGCTGCCGGCCAGCAGCGCGTGCGTGGCGGTCAGTCCGCCGTTGTTCAGCAGCGGCTCCAGCCGCGGGTCCAGCCTGGCCACAGCGGTGCCGATGATGTCCCCCGTGCCCAGCAAGCCGGCGCTGCCGTCGCTGTCGAAGTTGTGGCCCAGCGAGTTGATCGTGTTGTTGGCGTTGTCGCCAACGGGGTTGTACAGCAGGGTGTTTTGCAGTTGCGCGCTGCCGGCGCCCTGCAGATGGATGCCCGCTGCACCGCTGCCCGAGGTGTTGAAGGCGATGGTCGAGTTCAACGCCGTTAGCTCGCGGTTGTTGAAAACCGCACCACCCAGCCCAGCGGCGCTGTTGCCGCTGAGTGTGGTGTTGACCAGGCTCAGGCTGGCGCCGGAGCCGGCGCTGTTGATGGCGCCCCCATCGTTGCCCGCGCTGTTGCCGCTGAGGGTGCTGCGCACCAGCGTGACAGTTCCGCGGTCGTTGTAGATGCCCCCGCCCCAGTTGGTGGCCACGTTGTTGCTGATGGTGGTGTCGGTGGCCGTCACCACACCCTGGTAGTTGTAGATACCCGCGCCAGAGCCGGCCTGGTTGGCCGTTATCACCACGCCGGCTAGGGTCAGGTTGGTGCCAGCGGTCAATTTCGCTGCGGCCCCGTATTGGTTGCTCGCCACCAGGCCGCCGCGCAGCGTCAGGTTGCTCAGTGTCACGTTGGCGCTGCCTTGCAGGTCGAGCACGCGGTCGAGCGCCTGGCCGTCGATCACGCTGGAGGCTGCGCCCGTGCCGGTGATGGTCAGCGTGGCCGTGATGTCGAAGTCGCCGTCGGCGTTGTTGTTGCTGGCACCCACGGGCGCGATGCCGATGCCGTAGCTGCCGCTGCCCAGCACGATGGTGGCGGGGCCGGTGGTGTCGTTGTTGGCCGCACTGATGGCTTCACGCAAAGAGATCAGGCCGTCTGCGCCCGGGTTCATCACCAGCGCCTCGGCAGAACTGGTGTTGCCGTCCAGCACGTCGGCGGTGGTGGTCACGGTCAGCAGGTTGCCGACATCGGTCACGGTCACGCTGAGGGCTTGTTGGTCGTTCAGCATACCGTCGCTGACGCGCACGATGAATTCGTACACGTTGTTGGCGCCGCTGTCGGCCGGTGCTTCGAAGTTGGGCGCGGTGATGAAGCTCAGCACGCCCGTGCCGGCCACGATGCTGAAGCGTGCCGCGTCGGCGCCGCCCGCGATGCTGTAGGCCAGGGTCTGGGCGGGGATGTCGACGTCGTTGGCCTGTACGGTGGCAACGACGGTGGTATTTTCTGCCACCGACACCGTTGCAGTTGCGCCACCCCCCGCGCTGGTGATGACGGGCGCGTCGTTGGTGTTGACCACCGTGAGCGTGAAGTCATCGTGCACCGAAGCTGCAGCGCCGTCGGTGGCTGTCACGCGCACGCTGATGGTGCCCACCTCGGCATCGCCTGGCGTGCCGCTGAAGCTGCGGCCGGCCGCGTTGAAGCTCAACCACCCCGGCAAGGCCGCGCCCGATACCAGCGTGGAACCGTAGCTCAGCGTGTCGCCGACATCAACGTCGGCAAAGCTGCCGGCAGCGAAGGTGTAGCTGAAGGCGGTGTCCTCGTTGGCGGTCTGGTCGGGCAGTGGCAGCGCAACCGTGGGTGCGCTGTTGCTGGCCAGCACGCGGACCCGCTGCTCAGGCAGGAAGGTCATCATCGTGGGCGTCGCCAGACCACCGCTGCCGGCTGTGACATAAGTGCCCAGCAGCGCGCCGGTCGTGCCGTCGTATCTGATGACGTTGTTGGTGCCGTAGCCACTGACATACAGCTCGCTGTCCGGCCCGAAGGCCAATCCTGAAGGCTTGTCGAGGCCCCCGGCTCCCGCCGCGACGAAGGCGTCCATGAACGCGCCCGATGTGCCGTTGTAGCGCAGCACCTGGTCGGTATTGAAACTGGCGACGTACAGGTGTCCGTCGGGGCCGAACAGGAGCTGCTCAGGACCGCTCAAGCCGCCAGCGCCCGCGCCGACGAAGGTGCCGATCTGGGCGCCCGTGGCGGCGTCGTAGCGCAGCACCGAAGCGTTGGAATACAGCCCGACATACAGCCTGCCATCAGGGCCGAAGGCCAGCGAGTAAGGCCTGTTGACGGTGCCGATGAACGCGTCGATGAATGCGCCGGTGCTGCCGTCATAGCGCAGCACCTTGTTGCTGACATTGCTGGAGACATACAGATCACCGTCGGGCCCGAACGCGATGCCGGTGGGCCCGTTGAGGCCGCCACTGCCGGTGGCGACGAAGACACCCACGAACGCGCCAGTGCCCGGGTTGAAGCGCAGGATGTTGTCTGACGCCTCCGCACTCACGTAGAGCAAGCCGTCAGGGCCAGTGACGGCCTGGATCGGGTTGTCCAATCCGCTGCCCACGGCAAACTGCTGCAGCGGTGCGCCGGTATTGGCTGCGAAGCGAATGACGCTGTCGCCTCCGGAGTGTGTCGGTACCAGCAACTGGTTCTGGTGCACCGTGCCCCCGGCGTCGGTGGCCGCGGCCAGGATGTTGAAGCTGAAGCCCGCGCGGGTGTAAACGTGGCTCACCGTGGCGGGGTCGCCGGTGTAGCTGACGATGCTGCCGTCGCCCCAGTTCACGGTCCAGAGGTTGGCGTCTTCGTTGGCGTTCAGCGTCAGGGTGTAGTTGCCGCCCGCGGCTACCGTCGCGGCGCCGCTGATGCTGACCGTGGTGATGGCCTGGTTGGTCACGCTGACGGCCAGCGCTTGCGTGTCGACGAGCGTGCCGTCGCTGGCCTGCACCGTCACTTCGTAGACATTGTTGGCGTTGTCGTCCAGCGGCGCTTCAAAGTCGGGCAGGGTGATGAACCGCAGCACGCCGCTGGTCGGGTCGATCTGGAAGCTTGCTGCGTCGGCGCCGCCAGCGATGCTGAAGGTGGTGGCCGGCCCATTGGGGTCGGTGGCGGTGACGGTGGTGACGGTGGTGCTGTTCTCGGCCACGCTGAGGCTGGCGCTGGCGCCGCCACCATTGCTGGTGATGGTGGGCCCCTGGGACGGTGTCACGTCGGCATACGTGGTGCCGATGCGCACTTCGTCTAGGCGTGCGCTGTTGCTGGCCAGGCCGTTGCCGCCGCTGATGCCGAAGCGGGTGTAGCTGCCGAGGTCGAGGTTGACGCTGATCGAGAGGCCACTGTCGGGGCTGCCGGCGCCGGGTGTGGGGTTGACGTACAGCGTCAGCGTGTCGTTGCCGGCCTGGTGCTGCACGCGCACCACCAGCAAGGTGTCGACACCTGCTGCTGCGCTGATGCCCGGTACCGCCGGACTGGTTGCACCCACCTCGCCCAGTTTGAATTGGACGCCGTCGTAGCCGACGAAAGCGGATTTTGCCGACGCACTGCCGAACTCCAGGCCCAGGAAGTTGGTCGCCGAAACACGCTGCGGTTCCAACAGGAAGCTGAGCCAGGTGGTGCTGCCATCGACGCCCAGCGGCGCCGCCAGGTCGCGCGAGGCGGTGGCAAAGTTGAACAGCCCGCTAACCTGCAGTTGAGCCGCGCCGCCGCTGGTGTCGAGCAGGACCCCTGGCGCGGCGAGGCTGGTGCCGCCCGTGCGCTGGATTTCTGTGCCGCCGCCTGACCAGGCATTGGCCCACCCGCTGCCGCCCGTGCTGCCTTGCAAGCTGCCGGTGCCCACGAACGGCTCGTGCGCCAGCAGCACCAGCGTGCCTTTCCAGGCTTGCTGGGCGTCAAGGCTCAACGCTGCAGTGGCCTCGATCGGCCCGCTGCGGCGCTCCAGCACCCAGTCGCCGCCGGCTGCGGCCGCGCCCGTGGTGTTGTCGCTGGCTGCCACGTCGGCACCCGTCAACGCGGCCAGGTCACGCAACAAGGCCTGGCCCGCGTCGCTGGCGGCGACGTCGCAGCCGTAGAACAGCAAATCGGCATTGGCGTTCAGCGCACTGCCCCAGGCCGCCAGTTCGTGCGCGCGCTGCAAGGCCGTGTCGTGGTTCAACGTGCTGCTGCCCATTTGCACCTGGCCGGGGCTGCCGTGGCTGTAGAGGTGCACCGCGCTGATCTCCTGGTGTGCGGCCAGCGTGTGGCTGATGACGGCCAGGCCGTCTTCGCCAGCGGCGATGCTGACGACTTCCAGTGCACGACCCGCGTCGCGCTGCGCGGCCAGCCCGGCGATCAGCGTCTGCGCATCGGGCACACCCAGATCGACAAAGGCAATCTCAAGCCGGGTTGCGGACGGCTGCGCTGCCGACACCAGTTGCTGCTGGTGCGGCTGCAGCGTGGCCGACGCGCCAACCCAGCCCGGCGCAGCGCCGCCGGCAGCCACCCCCAGCGCCGCGGCCAGGTCGGCGCTGTACAGGATGCGGGGCTCGAATTCTTCGAGCAGGGCGCGGTGGTTGGGCACGGGGGTTGGCGTGGGTTGTTGCAGCGAGGCCGGGCGGCTCTTAGGTGCGCGGCTGGGTTTTTGCCTGCGTGGCGGGGCTGCCGGCGGGCCATGCGACCGGCTGCGCCGCGCGTGCCGGTAGGGTTGTAGGTGCGGCTGTAGGTGCAGCTGTGGGTGCGGTCACCGGTGCAGCCCCAGGAGCGGTGTTGGCAGCAGCAGCCTGGCCCCCGGCGGCTCCTTCGACCCGGCAGCGGGCACCCGCGGGCAGCCGGTTGCCCGGGTTGGGCAGCGACAGGCGCACGCGGAAGGTGTTGCTGGCGGCGTCGATCATCTTGTCGATGTGGGTCACGCGCGCCAGCACGGCCGTGGCCTGCGGCAGCTCGGGCATCAGTGCCACCGGGTCGCCGGGAGCCACGCTGCCCCAGCGGCTGGCCGCCATCACCAGTTCCACGCGCAAGGGGTCGAGCATGGCCAGCCGCAGCAACGGTTTGTCTTCGGCACGTTCGCCCGGGCTGACGAAACGTTCGACGACGACGCCGTTGAACGGGCTCTTCAGCGTGCGCAGCCCCAATTGCGCCTTCACCAGGCTCAGCTCGTGGCTGTTGATGGTCCTTTGTGACTGGGCCTGCAGCAGTTTCTGTTCGGCCACCTCGCGTTCGGTCTGCGCCTGCTCCAGCGTTTGCGGGCTCGCAAAGCCCTCTTTGACCAAGCCGATAGCGCGCTTGTGGCGTTGTTGCGCAAGCGCCAGGTTGGACTCGGCGGCGCGGATGTCGGTGTCCTGCGTGGCACGTGAACGCGCGGCTTCGAAGTTTGATTTCTCGACCTCGCTTTCCAGCTGCACCAGCACCTGGCCGCTGCGCACGCTGTCGCCGCGGTCCACCAGGACCGAAGCCACGACGCCGGTGACGGCAGTGCCGATGTCGGCCACCGCTTCAGGGCCAATCAGGCAGCCGACGGTGGGGCGCGCCGGGGCCCGTGCCTGGCCACCGGGTACGGCCGCCAGGTTTGCCGCCGGTGGTGCCACCGGGGGTGCCGTGGCGGCTGCCGGTCGCGCTGCGGGCGCCTGGGCCTGGGCCAGGCCCAGCGGCAGCGCCGCCATCAGCCAGCCGATGAACAACGCCCGCGGCACGCCGAGAGCCGGGGTTCGAGACGCTGTGCCGTTGACGTTCATGCGTGCAGGTGCTTGAAGCGAAGTTGTTTTTCCCATGACAGTTCCTGTTCCAGCAGACGGCGTCGACGCCGCATCTCTCGTGACTGATGCAGCCGTTGCTGCAAGGCCTTGTGTGCACCCAGCCACCAGCCGGGCCGTGCCGGCAGTGCGCTGGTGATGGCCGTCAATGCCTGGGCCGGCGTGCCAGCGACAGCGTCAACGCCGGCTTCAGCGCCGGCTGCGGCACTGGTTTCGCCGTGGCCATCGGCGTTGGGGGCATGCCAGATCTCGGCACTGCCGGGTTCGCCCTGGCGGCCGGCGCGGCCGATGAACTGGCGGTCCAGGCGTGCGCAGCGGTTGTCCTGGCACAGCACCACGTGCAAGCCTCCAGCTTCGGCCACACCAGGGCCCAGACCGATGTCGGTGCCCCGGCCGGCCATCGCCGTGGCTACCGTGACGGCGCCCGCCTGGCCGGCGCCAGCGATGATCTGCGCCTCGTGGTCGTCGTTTCGGGCGTCGAGCACGCGGTGTGTGATGCCGGAGCGCGTCAGCTGCGCGCTGAACACGGCGGCCTGCGCCACCGTGGCGGTACCGATCAGCACCGGCCGCCCGGCAGCGACCAGCGCCTGCACGCGCGGCGCCAACGCCGCGGCGCGCTGGGTTGCGCTGGAAAACGCACGGGCCGGCTGCTGCTGACGCCGGCAGGCGGTGCGCAGCGGCACGCTCACCACCTGCAGCTCGTAGACCCGCGACAGCTCGCGCCGGCATTCGGCCAGCGTGCCGCTGGTGCCGGCCAGATGCAGGTAACGGGCGAAAAAGCGCTGGTAGCTGGTCTGCGCGCGTGTGCGTGTCTGCGGGCTGGGCGCGCAGCCTTCTTTCAGCTCCACCAGCGTCTGCAGCCCGCGTGACCAGACGCGGCCTTGCGCGGTGCGGCCGGTCACGCTGTCCAGCAGCTCGACCTTGCCATCGCGCACCAGATAGTGGCGGTCACGCTGCAACCCGTGCAGCGCCACCAGTGCCAGGCCGACCTGCTCTTGCCGGTGGCTGCCGTGCTGCCAGGCGCCGCCCCAGCCGGCGCTGCGCTGCTGCAGCAGGTCTTGTGCGCTGGCCGTCCAGGCCACTTCCAGGCTGGGCGTGTGCACGATCACGTCTGCACCCAGTTGCAGGCCTCGGGCCAGGGTCAGTGCCTGCACGCAGGTGGCGCGGTGCGCCGGGTCGTCCACGGTCTCGGCCAGCACCAGCGGCATCGTGGCCTCGTCGATGAGCAGGCTGTCGGCCTCGTCCACCAGCGCCATGCACAGGCCGCGCAGCACCGGCGCCGGGCCGTCGGGTGTGCACAGGCGCAACGCGCGCTGTTGCAGATCGCTGGGTGTGGCCCGCAGCAGCTCGCGGTCGCGCAGGTGGTCGAAGGCCACTTCGCGTGCGGTGCTGTGGGTGATGTCGCAGGCATGCGCGGCGCGCCGCGCCTGCGCGTCGCTGCTGGCGCACACGGCGCCATTGCTCAGGCCCAAGGCGGCGAAAAAGGGCGCCAACTGCAGCGCGTCGCGGCTCACGAGGTAGTCGTTGGACGTCATCACATGCACCGGCACGCCCGCCATCGCGGCCGCGCCGGCGGCCAGTGCCACGGCCAGGGTCTTGCCTTCGCCGGTGCCCATCTCGGCCAGGCGGCCTTGCAGCAGCAGCTGCGCGCAGATGAGTTGGGTGTCGTAGGGGTCACGCCCCAGCGTGCGCTGCAGCGCGGCAGCAGCGCAGCCCAGCGCCTGCGCCCGCAGCTTGGCGTGCTGCCAGCCGCTGCGCTGCAGCAGGGCGCGCAGGCGCAGCAGGTGCACGCTGGCCTGCTGCGGCGGCAGCGCCAGCCAGGCCGCCTGGTTGGCCCGTATGCGCGGCAGCGCCGCGCCGGCGCAGCGCAAGGCGCCTGCCGGGCCCGCCGTCGGGCAGGACAGGCGCTGCCAGATCTTTTGTGCGGCGCGCCAGGGCACGGCAGCGCTGCTGCGTTGCGGGTACAGGCCCTGCACAGGCCCCGGGGCTGGCAGCGACGTTTTCATGGCGCCGGGTTGAAGTGGTGCAGCAGCAGCTGCTGGGCCGCGCGCGCGGCCTGCATCAGCAGCGGTGCCTGGCCGTGTTCGAAGCGCACCAGCACACGCTGGCCGATGCGCGTGGCCGCAGCGCCCTCCAGCCGTACCTCACCCAGCAACACGGCCTGCGCCGGGCGCAGGCCGCTGGCGTCGCCGCTGTTGTTGATGATGTCGGTGCTGATGCGGCCGCCGCTGCGGCTGCCCAGCGCAGCGCTCGGCAGCTGCGCCTGGCCGCCCGAAGGTGCGCCCAGCCACAGGCCGCTGCGCGCTGCGCCCGTGTCGTCGGCTGGCAGCACCTGCACGGGGGTGGCTTGGGTGGGCCAGCGCGCGCCTTGGTCGTGCGGTATCGCGAGCCTGACGATGCCGGTCTCGCCGGTCAGCACATGGGCCAGCAGCGCACCCCGCTGCACGTGGCGCCCGGGCAGGTCAGCGGCGTGCTCGATGACGATGCGGCCAGCTGCCTGCGCCAGCACCTTGAGGCGGCTGATGCGCTGCTGGGTCTGCGCCAGTTCGGCCTGCGCCGCCTGCAGCGCGTGTTCAGCCACCGCGGCGGCGGCCGGGTCATCACGCAGCGCACGTTCCTGTTCAGCCTGCAGCCCGAGCACGCGGCCCTGCAGGCGCTCGGCCTCGGCCTGCAGCGCGGGTGCGTGCAGCGTCATCACGGTGTCGCCTGTCTGCACAGTCTGGCCGTCAGTCACCAGCACCTGGTCGACAAAGCCGCTGGCCTGTGCGCGCACCAGCGCGCTTTCGGGCAGCCACAGCACGCCTTGCGCCACGCTGCTTACCGGCAGCGGCCACAGCAACAGCGCCATGCACAGCGCCAGCGGCGCTGTCAACAGCGCCAGTGGCCACACCAGCCCGACGCGGCGGCCGAGCCGGCTGTTGGCGCCGGCGCTGCGCAGCTGCTGCCAGCCGCTGCGGCGCAGCCAGGACAGCAGCGCAAGCAGCGGTGCGATGACGAGCATCCAGGCAAAGGCGGCGATGGCCAGCTGACCCAGCAATTGGGCGGCGCCACCGAGCCACACGATGACGGCCCCGGCGACCAGCCAGCGCATGGCCAGTGCCGCCGGTGCATAGGCCCACAGCCAGGGTGCTTCGCCAGGCGCGGCCTGCACGCCGCTGGCTGCCTGCGAGCGCAACAGGTGCCGGCGCAGCTGGTGCAACCAGTGTTGTGCGCTCCGCGTGGCCAGGTTGGGCAGCCCACAAGCGTCGCACAGCATGTGGTAACCGTCGAAGCGCAGCAGCGG
>JANNMQ010000198.1:0-4212 GCA_031398045.1 Rubrivivax sp. | reverse complement strand
GGCGTGATAAGCGCGGTACAGGTAGCTGGAACCGTCCACCAGCAGCATCAGTTTTTCGCTTGGGTTTTCGCTCATTCGTGCATTGTGGCGCGGCTGCCCGGCAGCCCGCGCTGCGTAGAATCGGCTGGATATGAATGTTCTTTCCACCTGCCTGGTGGCCCGCCTGCGGTTGTGGGCGGCTGTCGCCCTGGCGCTGACTGGCCCTCTGGCAGCCCATGCACAGTCTGCGCCCCAAGATGGGCCCGTGTCACCGCGGGCCACGTCGGCGCGCGCCGCCGCCGAAGCCCCCAGATTGCCGCTGCCCGATCAAGTGACGGTGATTGAAGACGAAGGCGCCCGCATCGAAGAAACCCGCCGCCGCGGGCAGGTGGTGCGTGTGCAGGTACAAAGCAAAGTGGGCAACACACGCAGCTACGACATCGTGGTCAAACCCGGCGCCGAACCGGCATCGCAGCAGCGCGGCTCTGCGGGGCGCAGCGCCTGGCAGTTGTTCAGTTTTTAGACGCGCCGATGGCCGTCTACACCTCGGTCGATTTCGACGAAGCCGACACCCTGCTGCAAAGCCTGGGGCTGGGTGTGCTGACGGAGCTGACGGGCATCAGAAGCGGCATCGAAAACACCAACTACTACGCCACCACCGTGCGTGGGCAGTGGGTGCTGACGCTGTTTGAACGCTTGAGCGCCGAAGAACTGCCCTACTACCTGCAGCTGATGCAGCACCTGGCGCAGCAGGGCATACCGGTGCCGGCGCCACAGCCCAGCGCCAGCGGTGCACTGGTGCACCAGGTGGCCGGCCGGCCGGCTTCGGTGGTCACACGGTTGCCCGGTGGCCACCGCCTCAAGCCCGATGTGCAGCATGGTGAACAGGTGGGCCGCATGCTGGGCCGCATGCACAGGGCAGGCTTGAGCCTGCCCGTGCAGCAGCCGCACCTGCGTGGTCTGCGCTGGTGGCAAGCCACGGTGCCGGTGGTGCTGCCGCATCTGGCGCCTGAACAGGCCACGCTGCTGCAGGACGAGCTGGCTTTTCAGGAGCAGTTGGCGGCTTCAGCCGTGGGCCAGGCGCTGCCGCGGGGGCCCATCCACGCCGACCTGTTTCGCGACAACGTGATGTTTGACGACACCGCGGGCGCCGACACCCTGTGCGGCTTTTTTGACTTCTACTTTGCCGGCACCGACATGTTGCTGTTCGACGTGGCCGTGTGCTTAAACGACTGGTGTGCTGACTTGGCCACGGGCGCGCTGCACGAACAGCGTGCAGCAGCTTTTGTAGCGGCCTACCAGACCATCCGGCCCTTGACCGCGGGTGAGGTGCGCGCCTTGCCTGCACTGCTGCGCGCTGCAGCACTGCGTTTCTGGATTTCACGCCTGTGGGACTGGCATTTGCCGCGGCAGGCCGCGCTGCTGCAGCCCAAGGACCCCACTCATTTTGAACGTGTGCTGCTGCAACGCCGCGCCCAGCCCTGGCACCCTGTGCTGTGAAAGTCGCTTGAATGGCCTTGCTGCTGAAATCAGTCAACTCCGCACAGGGTGTGCGCTGGATCACCGACGCGCTGCGCCTGTTTGTGCGCAAGCCGGTGGCCTTCACAGCGCTGTTTGCCATGTTCCTGGCCGCTGCGCTGCTGGTCAGCTTGGTGCCGCTGGTGGGCGGTGTGGTGCAGATGATGGCGCTGCCGCTGCTGAGCCTGGGTTTCATGGTGGCTGCGCAATCGGCCCTGCTGGACGGCCCAGTGCTGCCGCGCCATTTCATCGAACCGCTGCGCGGTGATGCGAACCGGCGGCGTTCGCTGCTGATCCTGTGTGCGCTGTACGGCGTGCTGGCCATCGGCATCCTGCTGCTGGCCAATGCGGTGTCAGACAACGCTTGGATGCGACTGCAAGACCTGCTGGCCAAAGGCAGCACGGCGCAGCCTCAGGTGGATGCGCTGCTCAGCGAACCGGGTGTGCAAAACGGGGTGCTCACGGCCGCTGTGCTGGGCAGTCTGTTGTCGGTGCCGTTCTGGCATGCCCCGGCACTGGTGCATTGGGGCGGCCAAAGCTGGGGCCAGGCGCTTTTTTCCAGCACGCTGGCGCTGTGGCGCAACAAAGGCGCTTTTGCGGTTTACACGCTGGGCTGGCTGCTGTTGGTGCTGGTGTTTGCGCTGGTCAGCGGCTTGGTGCTGGGGCTGCTGGGTCTGTCGGGCAGTGCCAACTTTTTGGGTGTGCCGGCTGGCCTGGTGTTGTCAGCGGCTTTTTATATCTCGCTGCTGTTCTGCTTCAACGACAGTTTTGGTGGCGCCGTGGCCACTGGCGTCACCGCTCCCCCTGAAATCAATCCACCGGCGTGAGTTTGGCTATCGACAACGCCAGCCACTTGGTGCCGTGACGGCCGAAGTGCACCTGCGCACGCGCTTCGGCGCCGCGGCCTTCCAGCACACCCACCACGCCCTCTCCAAACTTGGTGTGGAACACCGTCTGTCCCACCCGCAGGCCATGGCTGCTGGCCGCTTCGCGCTGCGCGGCCTGGTTGACCCAGGCCGGCGGTGTTTCCACGGGCGGCGCCACCCGGCCCGCGCCGACGATGCCGCTTAAGCCGCTGCCGCGTTGCCAGGCCTGCTGGTATTCACGCGCGTAGCCCGAGCCAAAGCCCTGCTGCCGCGGTGTGATCCACTTCAGCGCCGCATCGGGCAGTTCTTCGATAAAGCGGCTTTTCACGTTGTAACGCGTCTGGCCATGCAGCATGCGCGTCTGGCTGAAGCTGAGGTACAGACGCTTGCGCGCGCGGGTGATGGCCACATACATCAAACGGCGTTCTTCTTCCACGCCGTCAGCGTCAGACAAGCTCTGTTCGTGCGGGAACAGGCCTTCTTCGATACCGCTGATGAACACGGCGTCGAACTCCAAGCCCTTGGCCGCATGCACCGTCATCAACTGGATGGCGTCGGCACCGGCCTGCGCCTGGTTGTCGCCCGCTTCCAGTGACGCGTGGGTCAAAAAGGCCGCCAGTGGCGACATGATTTCGCCGGTGTCGGCGTCGGGCGCTGCACCGGGTGGGTTGGCGCTGAATGGCGTGGCCGCCTGTTCGTCCACCGGCAGCGCCACCGCGTCTTTGCCAAAGCCCTCCTGGGTGACAAAACTCTCGGCCGCGTTGACCAGTTCTTCCAGGTTCTCGATGCGGTCCTGGCCTTCCTTGTCGGTGCGGTAGAAGTCCAGCAGGCCCGAGTGCTGCAGCATGTGGTCGATGGTTTCGCGCAGCGTCAGGCCTTGGGTGGCAGCACGCATGCTGTCCAGCAGCGCCACAAAAGCCTGCAACTTCTGGCCGGCCTTGGCGGGCACGGCGCCCACGCTGGCGGCCAGGCTGTTGCCACTGCGTGCCACCGCGGTTTCCTGCAACTGTTCAATGCTGCGGGTGCCGATGCCGCGCGCCGGAAAGTTCACCACGCGCAGGAAACTGGTGTCGTCGCCCGGGTTCTCCAGCAAGCGCAGGTAAGCCAGCGCATGTTTGATTTCAGCTCGTTCGAAAAACCGCAAACCGCCGTACACGCGGTAAGGCATGCCGGCATTAAAAAGTGCACTTTCCAGCACCCGGCTTTGGGCGTTGCTGCGATAGAGCAGTGCAATTTCGCTGCGCGGCAGGCCGCTGCGGTGCAGCTGCTGAATTTCTTCCAGCATCCACTGCGCCTCGGCGTAGTCGCTGGTGCTCTCAAAGACACGCACCGGCTCGCCACTGCCGGCGTCGGTGCGCAGGTTCTTGCCCAGGCGCTGCGTGTTGTGGCTAATGAGGTCGTTCGCGGCGTCCAGAATGTGGCCGCTGCTGCGGTAGTTCTGTTCCAGCTTCACCACGCGTTGCACGCGGTACTCGCGTTCAAAGTCGGCCATGTTGCCCACGCGTGCACCGCGAAAAGCGTAGATGCTCTGGTCGTCGTCGCCCACTGCAAACACGCCGTGCCCCACAGCACCCGGCGCTGAAAACAGCTTCAGCCACAGGTACTGCAGCCGGTTGGTGTCTTGAAATTCATCCACCAGCACATGCACAAAACGGTGCTGGTAATGTCGAAGTGCCCGGCGGGCGGTAGAGCATGTCGCCCTGGCCGAGCAGCTTTTCCGCGCCGTTTTCATCGAGGATGACGCGGCTATCGAGCCCGCTGGCGACCTGGAAGGCGATGCGGCAGGGGACGTTGGCCTTGATCACGCCGGTGATGACATCGGCCCGCGGCGTCTGCGTGGCGATGATCA
>JANNMQ010000196.1:0-2489 GCA_031398045.1 Rubrivivax sp. | reverse complement strand
CACCACAGCCAGCGCCACCGCTTCACTTCCAGGGCGTGGGCGCAGGCACGGCACAACAGGGTTCTGCGTCCACCGACTTGAAGTCAGCCGGCCCGACGATTTCCAGGTATTCCATATCGGGTGAATGGTCGAACAGGTAGTGCACGATGCCTGGGCGCTGGTGCACACAGTCGCCGGCTTCGACCAGCGTGACCCTGTCTTCGTACATGAACTTGGCCCAGCCTTTGGTCATGATGACGATCTGGAAGTCTGCTTCATGACGGTGCCAGCCAGTGCCCTTCTCTGGTGCCGAATGGGCCTTCACCAGGTGCGCAATCACCCGGCCCGCGGTGGCGTCGGCCACACCCAGATCTTTGTACAGGAAGAAGTCGCGCAGGCCGTCGCTGCGCCAGGTGGTATCGGCGGGCTTTACGTGCGAAAAACGGGTGGTGGTGGTGTCCAACACGATGCGTGCCTCCAGCGGTGGTGACGGGTTAAGCCCAAGCCACGCAAAAGACGTTCCATGACGCCGCGCCAACGCCGGGCAGCTCTCCGTGGCTGGGTCGCTGGCAGGTTTCCCAAGCAGGCACAAGGAACAACACCAGCCCCAAGGCCAGCCGTGCGAGACTGCGCAGTACAACAAGGTTCGCATGACAGCAACAACTTCTACCCCAAACCGCGCCCCATTGAACCCGCTGAACCTGCCCCAGCCGCGCCACACAGCGCGGGTGCCGGCGCACATCGGCAAGGAACAAGTGGCGCGCCTGAAACAACATGCCTACGCGCTGCCGCAGGTCACCAAAGCGGCCGACCACGGCACCACGGGCGACGCCGCCGGTGACGAAAAGCTGGACGCCCTGGGCCTGGTGATGTTGCAGAAGTCAGCCGCCGGTGTGCGCGCCAGCCGGTGGATAACACCAGAGTTGATGGACAGTGCACTGGCCCACCTGCAGGCCGTGGGCGTGGGGCCCGAGATCAGGCCCCTGATGCTGGAACGCGGCTCGGCTCTGGAAGCGATGGGGGTGGCCAGGGGACTGCTGTTGGGCGCAGACGATGCTACGGCCCAGGTGGTGTGGACACGCCTGATCAGCCACGGCCTGGTGCTGGCGGGTGTGGACAGCAAGGTGCCGGTGCAATACCGCGTGCCTGTGGCCGCCGACCCGGTGTGGGCCTACTACCGCGACGGTAACCAGGCCCAGCTGTTGGCTGCGTTGGGGCCACCGGCGCCCTGCCCTTTTGCAACCGAACTGGTGGCACACCTGGAAGCCCTGGTGGCACGCAGCCGCGCCTTCAAGCCGCAGCAGACAGACAGCCTGCTGCCGCGCTTGCAGGCTGAATGTGCCAGTGCCAAGCCGCTGCTGACGCTGGTGCCATCGGCGGCCAACAGCGCCGCGCTGGCTGCAATGCAAACCGCCTGCAACCGCGCGCAGGAGCGCTGGGTGCAGGCCGTGACCGAACTCGACACGCTGCAGGGCCTGAACAGCGAACTGGCCTTCCAGGGCTACCCGGCCACCTTCGCCAAAGCACGGCGGCTGCAGCGCCGCGTCACGCTGTACGTGGGCCCGCCCAACAGCGGCAAGACCCACGCCGCCTTCGAACGCCTGGCGCAGGCGCTGGATGGCGCCTACTTGGCGCCGCTGCGCCTGCTGGCGCTGGAAGGCCGTGACCGCCTGGTGGCGCGTGGTGTGCCCTGTTCGCTGCTGACCGGCGAAGAAAACCAACCTGCCGAAGATGCACGTGTGGTCAGCAGCACGATCGAGATGGTGAACACGCAGAAGACCATCGACGTGGCCGTGATCGACGAAGCGCAGATGATCTTCGACAACTCGCGCGGTTGGGCCTGGACGCAGGCCGTGGTGGCGGTGCCGGCGCAAGAGGTCATCATCATCTGCAGCAGCTATGCCGCGCCAGCGCTGCAAAACCTGCTGGGCCTGTGCGGTGAAGCCTGCACGGTGCGTGAATTCACGCGCATGCAGCATGTGGAGCTGCTGCCCGGCACGCAGCCCGTCGAAACGCTGAAGCTGGGCGACGCGGTGGTGGCCTTCAGCCGCCGCGACGTGTTGACGTTGCGCGACCGCATTGCCGCCAACGGCCACCCGGTGTCGGTGATCTACGGCGCGCTGCCGCCCGAAGTGCGGCGCCGCGAGGCCGAGCGTTTTGCCAGCGGCGAGAGCCACATCCTGGTCGCCACTGACGCCATCGGCATGGGCCTGAACCTGCCCATCCGGCGCGTTTTCTTCTCCACGCTGACCAAATACGACGGTGTGGCCGACCGCACGCTGGAAGAAAGCGAAGTGCACCAGATCGCCGGCCGCGCCGGCCGCTACGGCATGCACGAAGAAGGTTTTGTCGGCGTGCTCGACGACGCAGAGCCGGGCGCGACGCGGGTGCTGAAAGAACTGCTGGCCAAGCAGCCGCGCGCGCCGCGCGACTTCAAGGCCCCGGTAGCACCCAACGGCTGGCACGTGGACACCATTTCGGCCCGCCTGGGCAAAACCAAGTTGCGCGAC
>JANNMQ010000174.1:0-15559 GCA_031398045.1 Rubrivivax sp. | reverse complement strand
GGTGCTCGCGTGGCACATCAGCGACCGGCAGCGCCACACCCTCCCCACCGTCGAGGAGCCGGCCGTCCAGGCAGGCGTCGCGGCGGTCCTCAGCATCCTGCGCTCCAGCGCCGTCGTCGTGGACGAGTCCGACCACGTGCTCAAGGCCTCGGCCCCGGCGTACGCCTTCGGGCTGGTGCGCGGCAACACCGTCGTCGTGCCCGAGCTGCTGGACAGCCTGCAGGGCACCACCGCCTCGCTGTTTTTTGTGCCCGATGTGCTGGGCACCCACGTGGTGCAGGGACGCCTACAGGATGTGCACGGGCTGCCGGTGGTGGGCATCTGCGAGACGCCCTTTACGGGCATGCATGCGCTGATCAAACGCAGCAGCGACTTGGTATTGGCAGCCACCTTCCTGGTGGTTTGTGCGCCGCTGTTGTTGATGATCATGCTGGCCATCAAGCTGGAATCGCCGGGCCCGGTGTTTCAGCGCCACCGCCGTAGCGGCCTGGACGGCGAAGAGATTGTGGTGCTGACATTCCGCACCCACGTGTGGCAGGGTGCCGCCCACCCCAGACCTTTGGACGCCACACCGGCAGGCCCGTCCACACGGGTGGGCCAACTGATGCGCCGCTGGTGCCTGGACAACTTGCCCCAACTGCTGAACGTGCTGCAGGGGCGCATGAGCCTCGTCGGGCCTCGGCCGCACGCCATCAGCTTGAACGGGCAGTACCGCCAGCAGATCAGGGGTTACATGGTGCGGCACAAAACACGCCCCGGTATCACCGGCTGGGCGCAGATCCACGGCCATCGCGGCGAGGTTGATACGCTGCCGGCGATGCAAATGCGGGTGGCCTATGACCTGGAGTACCTGCGCAACTGGTCACTCGCGCTGGACTTGCGCATCCTGTGGGGCACCTTGCGTGCCGTGTGGGTTGGGGTGGGGCAGCGGGGCTGAGGCCTGCAGGGGTGTTTTCGAGCACCGCTGATCCAGCAGGCGCAGAAACAGTTGCTCGTAGCTGGCCAGTGCACTGCCCCACGAAAAGGCCTCTGCAAAGCGGGCACGGCTGGCCTGGCGCAGTTGCTGCAGGCGTTGCGGCTGATGCAGCACCTGACTCAGCGCGCGGTCAAAAGCGATGCCGTCAGTAAAGTAACACGCAGCGTCTGCGGCCACCCAGCGGTTGAAGCGGTTGTCGTGGGCGATCACGGCGTTGCCGGCGCCCAGCGCTTCCACCAGTGACGGGTTGGTGCCGCCCACTTGGTGACCATGCACGTAAGCGATGCAGTGGCAGCGCAGGGCCTGCACAACAGCCGGGTCGTAGATGGCCCCTAAAAACAGCACCTCGTCGCTGGCTGCATCCTGAATGGCACGGTGGTACCACTGCGCACCGGAGTAGGTGCCCAGCACCACCAGTTTGACGCCGCGAGGACGGCAGGAAAAGCCGCGTACGGCTTCCAGGATGGAGTTTTCGGGCTCGGGACGTGCGATCAACGTCAGGTAGCCGCCAGGTTCCAGGCCATAGGCCACCAGCGGCGCTGCAGGGGCGTCGCCTGCCGGTGTGGCGCCGTAGGGGATGGTGGTGATGCGGTCTTCACGGGTGCGGGTCAGCAGGTGCAGCTGGATTTCCGGGTGGTCGGCCACCAGGTGGTCTCCCAACCAGCAGCCTACCCAATCATTCATCCAGAACCAGGCTTTGGCCAGCGGTCCCCATTTGGCGCGCCGCCACTCGATACCGTCCATGTTGATGATGTTGCACACACGCTTGAGTCGCAGCCGTGCGCAGAACAGTGCAGTGTTGTAGCCCAGCGTGAGACACAGGTCTTTGTGCTGGGCGGCATGTGCAATGCTGAGCCAGTCGAACCACATCGTACCTTTGGCGCCACCCAACACCACAGGAATGCGCACCCGCTCAACGCCGCGCCACTGGTCAAACACGCTGGAGATGGCGCGCGAGCTTGCATCAGCGGGCACGTCCTCTTGGCAGTACACCACCACGCGCCAGCCCCGCGCCACCAGGTACAGCGACAGCGCCTCAGCAAAAGTCTCAAAGCCGCCGTGCGCTGCAGGTACGCCGCGGATACCCAATATCCGCAGGCAGCGTGCTTCGGCCCTGGGCGGGCTCATTGGGCGCCTTCAGTGCGTGTTGTGGGCAGTGGCGCGCCGGGGCTGCACCAACCCAAGCGCTTCTCGATTTCGTCGTAGGCCCGTTGCACTTGCTTCGCCCAGGTCAGATGGCGGCCCCGCACCAGGGCGCCGCGTGCCAGGCGGCCCAGTTGTGCGCGGTCGTGCGCAAGGTCTTCGATCTGTTGGGCCAGCGCTATCGCCAGGCCTGCTTCGTCCAAGCCCTGCGTGGGCACCACCACGGCGCAGCCTGCGTCCACCGCGTAACGCGGCCCGCCGATGTCCAGGCACAGCACGGGCAGGCCCCGCGCCAGGGCTTCGGTGACCACGTTGCCGCTGGAGTCATGCCAGCTGGGAAAGGCCAGCAGATCGCTGTGGTCGTACAGATCCGCCATCTTCTCGCGCGGCACTTTGCCCAGCATGGTGACCTGGGGGCTCAAAGCGTCGCGCGACACACGCTCAAGTGCCCATTGCGTCAGACGCCCTTCGCCGGCCACGGTCAGGTGCACCGGTGCCTGCCGTTGCTGCAGCAACCGCATGGCGGCCAACAGGTAAGGCAGCCCTTTTCCGCCCTGCAGCCGACCGGCATACAGCAGCTGCAGCACCGGCGGGGCAGCGGCCAAAGGCGGTGGCAGCCAGCGGTGTTGCACGGCCGCTTCCGGCAGCACGGCGTCGATGCCGGTTTCGCCGGCGTCAAAGGCTTTGCTCTGTGCCCAGCGGGGCAGCGCCCGCCGGGTTTCAGCCGTTTTGGTCAGTACACACACGGCGTGTTTCATGCCGTACCACACCAGCGGGTCCCAGCGGCTGCAGGTTATGGACAGTGCACGCAGGCCATAAAAGACACGCTCGCGCCAGGGCCAGCTGCGGTACAGGCGTGCGGGTGCACCTTCACCACCACCCACAGGACCGATTGCCAAGGGCACGCCCAGGCCACCCAGCAAACAGGGCAGCCGGTAGCTACCCCAAGTCAGGTGGTGGATGAGGTCGGGGCGCTGTTGGCCGATCAGCTGGGCCACGTGCCCGCGCGCTGCGGCCTGCCAGGCCAGGTAGTACAGCCGGGAATTCAGCTGCCGGTGTGGATGGCCGCCGAGGCCTGGCACCCGGAAGTACGAAAACCGCAGTGCGGTCTGCGGCTTGTGCCGCAGTGCGGCCTCAATGTCTTGCTGAAAGTAGGCATGGGTCAGCACCGTGACGTCGTGGCGCTTGCACAGTTCCAAGGCCCACTGCCAACCCACGCCGGGCTCTGAACCCCACAGCGGTGAACAGGCGTAGGCTGACAACAGCACCTGCCGGCGCTTGTGCGGCGTAGGGGCCGTCTCAACGAGCGGCAGAACGTCTGCCGCAGGCCATTCCAAGGCGGGGCCGGGTGTCATGGACACGCGCAGCGGCCGGCCATGTTGGCGCCCGGGAGAGTGCTTGCCATCACCTGGTTGCGACCGCTGCCGCCTTGCCGGGGCGAAGTGCGCGTCGCAACAGCTGCATCAGCGGTGCGTCCTCAGTCCGCCTGCGGGCCTGTGGGTCTTCGGAATCGATTTCGGCGTCCCATCCCGGCCAGGTGCGGAAGGAGTGAAAGCTCCAGCTCCAGCCGTAGCTGTTGAACAGGTTCACGCAGTCGGTCACCCAGCGCAGCGCCGAGCCCCGCGGGGCCCAACGCACACAGCCAAACTCGCCCACGTACATCGGGCGCGCATGCAGGCGCTGGAAGGCACGCGCAAAACGAAGTTCGGCCGCCAGGCGCGTGGCGTCGATGGGCCCGATGCCCAATTCCGCATCCCAGCCGCCCAGCTGCCATTCGACGCCCGCTGGGTACGGAATGCGCCGTGGCCAGTGCGCTGAAACCTGCTGGTGGGTGATGTCATGCGGGGTGTAGAAGTGCAGGCTGTAGACGACCCGCGGGTCGTCCAGCGGCTGCAGCCCCCGCAGGCCCCATGCGCTGCCGCCGGCCACGGACTCGAACACGATGGGTCGATCGCAGCCGGCGCGGCGAATTTCAGCCACGGTGCGCTGCGCCAGGTTGCGCCACTGCGCCTGGGCGCTGCCCAAGGTGCCGTCAGCCATGGGTGGGTTGGGCTCATTCAGCAGGTCCAGCCCTGCGATGGCCGGGTGGTTGCCCAGCTCACGGGCCAAAGCAGCCCAGGTCTGCACAAAGCGGTCTTGCAACGCGGCCTGGCGCCACAAGGGTGCGGCATCGGCACCGCCATCGAAATCGCCCAAAACCACCACGCCCAGGCCTGTGCGCTGCGCATGGGCCAGCACCGCTTGCAGCGACTGCAGGTTGTGGCTGGCCACGCCGCTGGGCCCGCAGGCACTGCACCCGGGGTCGATGCGCAAGCCCACACGCGCCAGGCGGGCTCCGGTGTTGTGCAAGGCATCAAGCGCCGCAAATCCGAGCTTGGGGATGTTGTCGGTGGTGAAGCCTCGCCAGTGGCCGCTGGCCCAGCGCTGCCAAGGGTCTGCGGCAGTCTCTGTAAGGACCTTGACGTCAGTGTGTGCGCCCAGATTTACCGCAGCGCCAGCCAGGGCCAAACCTGCCAGCCCCAACGTGGCCTGCCGCCGGCCCGGGTTGTTTGCTGGCCGTTTTTCAGTCACTGCGTTCAGGCTCGGTCAAGGTGGCGACCAGAAAACCCGTCATCAACATGAATGCAAAGAGATCGAACTTGTTGAAGGCACCCCCGATGACCCAGGTGGTGACCAGCAGCACCACGGCGCAGGCTTGCAAGAGGCGCCCCTGGCGGTGGCGTGGATCTACAGCCTTCAGCAGTGCGTGGCGACGGCCCAGGCGGTACAGGCCCACCACCGCCGCCAGGTACATCACCAAGCCCACCAAGCCGGTCTTGAACAGCACAAACACGTAGCCGTTGTGAAAGATCGGTATGAAGCGCACGGCATCGCGCGGGTTGCGCGACAGATTTTGGAACAGACCCAGGTCGAGCTGCGCGCCGAAGCCTTGGCCCACCAGCAGTTGCACAGGCTCGCCGGCACGCCAGGCGGCCAATGCGCGTGCGGTTTCATAACCGCGCCAGTTTTCATTGATCTCGCGCAGCGACAGGCGCTCGGTGGGCCGCAGTTCGTCCAAAGAGCGGGCCAGTTTGGCTACAAACGAGTTTTTGCCACCGGCCATACCCGCTTCCACGCTGGCCTGCAGCAGCAGCAGCAGCAACAGGCCGGCAAGAACCAGCAAGCCCACGCGCAACCACTCGCGCTGGCTAAAAAATCCGGCCACCGCCAGTCCACCGACCAGCACCCCCAAAGCCAGGGTTCGTGAGTAGCTCAGCACCACCGAAGACACACACAGCACCAGGCACACAGCCCCGGCGCTGCGCGACAGCCGCAGTTCGTCGCGCCAATGCCCGAAGTGGCCCGCCAGCACCAGGCAGGCCAGGCCCGCGGCGTAGTAGCCGGTGCCTGAGATGCTGCGTATCTGTGTGGCTTGCAGGCGCAGCAGCTCGGGGTGAATGACAAACCACAGCAGGTGGCCCACGGCCACCAAGGCACCGCCGACCACAAAAGCGCGCAGGCCACGGGCGGTGTCTTGCAGTTGGCGTGCCAGCACATAGCCCACCGCCATCAAGAGTGCGGGGTTGCTCACATACCAGGCGTCTTTCAACAGCAGGTAGCGGTCGGCCGTGAAGCCTGCCAGAACGCCCACCACCAGCATCACCGCAAAGGGCAGCAGCAAGAGCAGCATGGCACGCGGCAAGGGCTGGCCTGCGGCCACGGTGACCAGCAATGCCAGCCCCAACAGATACAGGTTCATGCCGGTCAGCAGCCCCGGCGGCAACACCACAGCCAGCAGGCACAGCGTGGCAATGGACGCCGCGGGCCACCAGGCGCGACGACCTGCGGAACGGGCCAGCTCGTGGGGCAACAAGTAGCGGCGGCCGACGGTGTTCATGGGCGGGCACCGGCAGCGTTCTTTTGGCGTGCCCCGTGGTGGCCAACGTTCGCGGCCTGCTGCAATTCGGCCACGATGTGGCGGTCCATGGCGTTGATGTCAAACAGCTGTTCCCAGCGCTTGCGCCCGGCTTGCCCCATGCGTAGGCGCAGCAGCGGGTTCTGCAGCAAGGGTGTCAATACATCGGCCAGCGCTTGTGCGTCGCCGGCCTTGTGCAGCAAGCCGGTGTGGCCGTGCACCACCAGCTCAGGCAGTCCACCGATGCACGAGGCCACCACGGGCAGGCTCATGGCCATGGCTTCGATTGCCACCAGCCCGAAGGACTCGGCTTCGGTGGACGGCATGCACACGATGTCCAGCGCTGCGTAGGCTGCGGCGGTTTGCGCCATGAAGCCGGTGAACACCACACGCCCAGACAGCCCCAATGCCGCTGCCCGCTGCTGCAACTGGTGCAGGTGATGCTGCTGGCCGGGTGGTGTGTCGCCCACAAAAACAAGGGAGAAGTTTTCGATGCCGCGCTGCCGTAACGCACAGGCGGCTTCCAGCAGCAGCTGGTGTCCTTTCATGCGGTTGATGCGACCCACCAGCCCCACGGCCAGTGGCAGGCCTTGCGGGCGGAAAGCCTGGCGCAAGGGCGGCAGGCTGGCGGTGGCCGCAGCGGCGCGGCGCGGGTCGGGCGTGCCGTTCCAGACCACGCAGCTGCGTGTGGCCAGCGCCGGCTGAAACCACAACAAGCTGCGCTGCGTGGCCCGCGAGTTGCACACCACGCGGTGGGCAAAGCGCTGCGCCAGCCATGGGAAAACAGGCGCTGCCCAGCGGGGGTTTTCTACTATCTCGTGCACGTGCCAAAGGTGCGGCGCAGCGCAGCGCCAGGCCAGCGGCACGCCGCCCAGCACGGCCATGGTGTTGGAGACCACCAGATGCACAGGCCGCCCTGCAATGCAGCGCCCCCATTGCCGCCAGGCGCGGGGCACTGCGGTCAACAAGCCGAACAGGCCGCGTACCGACAAACCAGCCCGGGTGAGCTTGATGACCGCCGTGTCAGACAGCACATGGCACTCGATGCCCCGTTCGAGCAGCGCCTGCAGCAAAGGGCCGGCGCTGGGTAGAAAAACGATGGCGTGGCCACCTGCGCGCTGCAGCGCATGGGTGGTGGCCAGCAGCATGCGGTCGCTGCCATAGAGCTCGCCAGACTGGTGCACAAAGAGCACGGTCAGCGTTGCCGGCGGCAGCTTGTGCAGTTCGGTCGCTACCACCGCTGCGGCTGCCGATGCGCAGCCTGTCGGTGCCGCCCACGATGCGCCTGGCTGTGCGGCGAGCTGGGTCGCCGGCTTCACGTGCGAGCTCCACGCAGGCTTTGCACCAGCAGCCGAGCCAGGCGGCCCCAAGGCCACAGTGCGCGCAGTTGCAAGCCCGCCAAGGGCCTGGTGGCAAACTGGGTATGCCACCAGGCCGTGGCCAGCAAGCCCGATGCCGACCAGGCCAGCACCGACACCGCGGCGGCGGCTGTCGCGCCGTACAGCGGGATCAGCACTAGGTTCAGCCCAATGCCCAGCACCGCGCCCAGCCCGGCACTGAACAGCGCCTGTTTCTGCAAGCCGCGTGCCACCAGCCAACGCTGGCGCGCTACGTCCAGCGCCACCGCCAGGCAAGTCAGTGCGTGCCATCGCCACAGCGGCACTGCGGCTTCGTAGGCAGCGCCAAACACACCCACGATCAGCGGCGCCGCCAGCAACAGGCCTGTTAGGCAGCACACCATGCCAGCGGCGGCGGCGAGGTCGAACATCAGCTGGTCGCCCGCCTCGGCGCGGGCCTTGTCGGCGCGGTTGTTTTCGGTTCGGTGGTGGGGTGGTGCGCGCAACAGCAGCGGATAGACCGAATCCACCAGCACCACGGGCAGCACCAGCAACACCTCGGTCAGCTTTTGCGCCAGCGCATAGGCGCCCACCTGTGCGTCGGGTGCAAAGTGGCCCAACAGCACCACATCGGCCTTCAGCTGCAGCGCCACTGCCGCTGACGCCCCCAGCAGTGGCAGTGACCGCCGCAGCAGCGATGCGGCGAGCGCCGGGTGGTGTTGCAGGGTGGCCGGGCGGCTGGTTGGCTGCCGTGCGCCAGGCACGGGCTTGTCACGCGTCGCGAGTGGTGGTTCATGGCTGAAGTGGCGGCGCCAGGCCAGACCCAGCAGCCCCGCGGCAAGCACGGCTTCCAGCACCACGGTCCAAGCCATCGCCTGCACGCCGTAACCGCCCATCAGCACGGCGGCCTTGGCCAGCGCCGACAACAGCGTCGTGGCCAGTCGCGCGCGTGCCGGCGGCCCCGCTTCCACACAGGCTTTGAAGTGGAAGTCAAACACCATGGGCACGTAGGCCACCACCGACAACGAGACGATCAGCATCACAGCCTGCGCGCGTGCGTCGCCATGGCGCAGCAGCCAGGCCGCTGCTGCCGCCAGCAGCAGCGCACCCAGTGAAGCCACAAAACGAAGGCGCAGCGCCGTGCCCAACACCGTACGGGCAGCCTGATGATCGACGCCGGCAACCGTTTTGCCGGCATGGATGCGGGCCAGCTTGGTCACTACCGGCAGTTCCAGACCCAGCGTCGCCATCGCGTACAGGATGGCCGCCAGCGCCGACGCAAAGTTCAAGAGCCCGAAGTCGGCCGGCCCCAGTGCACGTGCGGCCCAGAACGAGATGGCCGCGGTGACCAGCAGCCGCAGCAGGTTCTCCATCAGCAGCCAGGCACTGCTGACAGCCGCACGCCGTGCCGGCGAACGCGCACCGGGCTGCAAAGGCGCCGAAGGTGAGGTCATAGGCGGCGCGACATCACGACAGGCGACCATGGAGTCCTGAGGACTGCGTCCGCGTCAGGACCGGGCGGGGCCAGAGGCGGCAATGGCGCGTGCGTTCACAGGCCCCGTCGCGGCAGCGCCGAAGTAGCGATTGCGCACCTGCTGCGGGGCGGCGGTGTGCCATTGCGCCAGAAAGCGGGCCTGCAGCTCAAAAGCGGCAGCATCGGCGGCGCCCACCGTGGACACACGCACCACCATGCCATCGGCTATCAGGCCGCCCAGACCGAGACGCAGTTGCTGCAGCTTGCGCCGCCAGCCTGGCAGTGTGGCGGCGTCGTCCAGCGTGACCCAGTAGGTGATGGGTTCGATGCGCGGCCCGACCCTGCCCACCAATCGCTGCACACGCAGCTTTTGAGGGCCTAGGCTCAGCAGATGTTGGCCGGCATCGGCCACTTCAAAGCCCTGGCTGCGATAACAGAATTCAGGCGCATGCACGGCCGTGGCCTGAGAGCTCTGGTCGCTGCCATAGGCCACCGACAACATCACGCGCTGCCCCAGGCTGTTGATGTAGGTGCGGGCCAGCACCTGCGAGTAACTTTGGTTCAGCGTGGCTTGCAGGGCGGGGTCGGGCAGCAGCGGGCGCATGGACGGGTCCACTTGCCAGTCGGCAAAACGCAGCGGCACTTGCTGCTCCAGGTCCACCGGCCCTCGCAGGTCCGAGGTGCGCAGGCTGGGGCGCAACCACTCGGCCGTCGGCACGGGCAGTGCCAATGCAAGGCAGACGAGCAGGGCCGGCAACCAGCGCAAGTGCTGCAGCCACGCATCGGAAGCGAACAGGCGCCAAGCTGAAGCCGCTGCCGTGGTTCTCACGGGCGTGCACCAACACTGCGGGCAGACATCAGCAGTGCCAACACGCGGTCGGTGACCAGCATCATCAGCATGGCCACCACAAACAGCAGCATCCCGGCTGCGTGGTGCACAAAACCGCGGCCCACGGCATCGCCAAAATAGTAGGTCACCAGCACCAGCACCACCACCCGCACCACATTGGCGGCAAAGGCTATCGGCACCAGCAGCAGGGCCAGCAGCGTGTTGTGCAGCCGTGATGCATAACCACGTAAATTGATGTACAGCAGGCCCATGGCCTCGAGCGTGAACATGGACGTCAGGCCGGCGCAGGCATCGGCCACCAGCAACTGGTAGCGGTCGATGGCCAGGATCACGCCCGTGCGTGCGATGGGGTAGCCCGCAGCGTGCAGCAGGTTCTCAGCCACCCACGACACGCCGATTTTCAGCGGTATGGTGAGAGTCTGCACCCAGGTGCCCGGCAGAGGCACCACAAAAAGCAGACACAGCAAGGGCAGGGCCAGCAGGCGCAGCGCTGCCCATCCGCGGTGCAGCAGCAGCACACCCGTACTGCCCAGCAAGGGTGCTGCCACTTCAAGCTGGATGGTGGCTTGTGAGCGGCCCAGCAAATAGAAGCAGGCAGCCAGCAGCACCAGCGTGGTGCCCCCCACCCAGGCCGGCTGGGCGGGCAGGGCCGCCAGTGCCGCGCGCTGCCGCCACATCAGCCACAGACTGACGGCGGCAATCACGGGCCCATGGCCCTGTTCGTCGGTGGCCCAAACGGTGCCCGCCAGATGCCACACCGTGGGGGCTGCCATCACGGCCAGGCCCGCCAGCATCAGGCCCAGGCCGGCACGCTGGGTGGTTGCACAGGTGCCCCAGCGTTCTTCGGCTGCACGGGTGGCGGGCTGCATCGTCAGCGCAATTCGTTGATGACGACTCCGGCCACCAATGCGCCACCGTCGGTGGCTGCCGCCACCAGGTCTTGGGTGGCGGCCAGACGGCTGTGGCACTTGCGCACCACCACCAGCGCAGCGCCGCTGGCCGCGGCTATCACAGCGGCATCCATGCCATGGCTGAAGGCGGGTGTGTCCACCACCACCTGGTCGAATTTGGCCAACACCTGCGCCAGCAAGCGTGCAAAGCCATTGCTTTCTACCAACTCCAGCGGGTTCGGTGGCACAGCGCCCACAGGCAGCAAGAACAGGTTGGGCAGGCCGGGCACCGGGTCCACCACCAATGTGTCGGTGCGGCCCGACAGCATGTTGGAAAGCCCGCTTTGGTTGGGGTGCGCAAACAGGGTGTGCAGGCGCGGGCGGCGCAGGTTGGCGTCGATCAGCAGCGTGCGGCCGCTGAGCTGGCTGAAAGCCACCGCCACGTTGGCTGCAAAGTAGCTCTTGCCGTCACCGTCTGCGGCACTCAGCACGGCCACCGCACGGCGTTGGGCCGTGCCCAGACCCAGCCGAATTTTGAGTTGCGCTCGAACGCTGCGAAAGACTTCGGCATGGCCTGAAAACGGCTGTTGCGCCATCAGCAGGTCGGGGTGGAAGCGCGTGTGCGCGGCCGGCGAAAACGGGTAGCGAAACTGGTGTGAAAGGGCCTGCGCGACATCGTCGCTGCTGGCCATGCCCAATGCGATGGCGGCCTCGCCGAAGCGCACGCCATGGCGCTGCTGGTAGTCCAGGATGCGCCGCACCTGCAGCGCGTCCAGCGTGCCGGCGTGGCCCAGGATGTCACCCAGCGAGGCCTGGAAACCAGGTGCATCGCCGGCCGGCCCGGCAGCCGACAACGTCACACCTCCAGGTGCTGCCGCTTCCTTTGGCGGCATGGTTGGTTGTGGTTCTGCCTGGTATTGCAAGTTGGGCTCATCAAACGCTCTACCCTGCGCCAGCTCGGGTCCGCGGGCTGCAGGCCCCAGGGCTGCATGGAGTGTGGGTGGGGTCATCGACGCATCAACCCTGTGCGGGGCGCGAGCGCCACGGCATCAGCAGGCGCCAGACAGGCCAGCCTGAAAGCGCGCGCAGCCAGCGTGCCAACCGGTGATGGGGCAGGGGCGACCGACCACCGCTGAAAGGCCCTACTTTGTCGGTTTGCATGCGCATCGAGCCCAAGACCGGCAGTTTCAGATCCTTCTGTACATCCTCCACCGACCGCAAGCGCCGGTCAGCCGCTTCGCGCGTGAGCACCGCCGCCAGCGCCAGCAGAACGCCCACCAAAAGTCCAATCAGCAGGTTCAGGCCCAGGCGCGGAAAAGAAGCACGTGAAGGCTCGGTGGCCGACATCAGCAGCGACGCATTGGTCTGGTTGGATTGACTTTCCAGCGACGTCTGTGTCAGGCGGGCCACCACCCCGTCGTAGGCACGCTGGGCTTGCTCCACGTCGCGCTGCATCACCGACAGCTCGTCACGTTCGGACTTCATCCGCAACACCTTCAGCCGCTGCGCGTCCAACGCCTGTTGCACCTGGCTCTCTCGCGCTTCGCTGACGATGCTGCTGACACCCACGCTGGCGGCCAGACGGCGTGTCTCCTGTTCTTGGCGTGCACGCAGTTCGGCAAGACTGGCGCGCAGTTCAATCATGGATGGGTGCTGGTCGCCCACACGGGCGCCCAGTTCTTGCTGCCGTGCCTCCAGCCGCGCCAGGTCGGCGCGCAGGCCGGCCACCACCGGGTTGCCGATGACGTCCACAAAGGTGTCTGCCGCCGCGGCAGCGGCCACCTGCCGGCTGCGCCCGTCGGCGGTGGCCGCTTGCAAAGCCACCAGCTGGGTCGACAGTTCGTTCAAGCGTGCACTGTCGACGTCCAAACGTTCGTCGGTGGCCGTGATGCCTTTGCGGTTCTGAAAGTCCGACAGCCGCGCTTGTGCTTTTTCAAGGTCTTCCCGCAGTTGTTTGGCGCGATCATCAAAGAAGCTGGAGTAACGGCGTGCCGGGTCGACTCGCAGTTCGAGCGTGGTGTCCAGATAGGCCTGCACAAAAGCGTTGGCGACTGTGGCGGCAAAGCGCGCATCCACTGAGCTGAAATTGACTTCAATCACATTTGATTCGCGCGCCGGTTTCACATCCAACTGCTGGCGCAACCGCTGGCCCAGCCAAACGTCAAAGTTGCCCCGGCCTTCGGTCGTCTGTTGCCACTGCCGGCGCATGTCGGTGCTGTCGGCCAATTTCAAGTTGCGCACCACGCGGGACGCCACGCGGTCACTTTCCAGAATGTCCACTTGCGTGGCCATGTAGCTGGGTGCCATCACGGCGGCAGAGAGCGCACCGGCAATGGGGTCGGCCGTTTTCACGTCGATCACCAAGGCGGCGGTCGCCGTGTACTGTTTGGGCAAGAGCAGGGACAGTGCCCAAGCCACTCCCAAGGACAACATCAACAGCGACAGCGCCAGCTTCCAGCGCGCGCGCAGCACGGTGAGCAGTTGTGACAGCGTCACGGCGCCAGTCCGAGGAAATGGCTGCTGACCGCAAGAAAGGGAGCAAACAGGGGCGCGGGCACAGGATCGGCAGCTGTCACTTCAAACCCGCCAGGCCTTTGCTGAGCATGGCCGCGTCGTCAGCCAATGCCGGCGCGGCTGTCACCGGGGTCTGGGACGGCGCAGCAGCCTTTGCACCATGGGCAGCGGGTGCAGTCGAAAGCGGCTGCGCGCTGCCGGCTGCGTTGTCTGTCGTTGGCACGGCGTCGGCGAAGAGGCCGTGATACTGAATGTGGCTGGCCTTGCGCGCCGTGTCCAGATCGGCCTGCACCGCCAGGCGCCTGCGCTCGCCAGTGAGCGCTTGTTCGATGGCCGATTGAACTTGGGCCAGCGTCACAGGGGCTGGGCGCGAGCCAGCCAGCACGATGATGCGTGCACCACCCGGTGCCGCCAGCAGCAGCAGCTGCCCCGCCTTCATGGCATCCAGGCGCTGCAGCAGCGCTTCTGGCAGGTTTTCCGCCGGTTGTGTGCTCTGGTTGGTGCGCACTGCCAATTGCTGGGTGCGCAGATAGTCGGTCAACTCGGTCAGGTTTTTGGCTTTGCCCACAAACTGGCCCAGCGCCTGGACTTGCGTCTTGTCAGCCTGAACGGCAAATTCCTGCAAGGCGTAAACCTTGCGTTGTGAAAACAGCGCCGGGCGGGCATCGAAAAAGTCCTGTAAATCTTTGGGTTGCGGCGGCGCCACCGTTGCAGCCACTTTGGCGCCATAGGCACGTGCCAGCACCTCGCGCCGGGCTGCCGCAATGTTCTGCATCACTTCAGGGTCGCGGTCGAGTTTCATGTCCAGCGCGCGTTGCACCGCAATTTCTTGCTCGATCAATCGGTCCAGAACCTGGCGTTCGATGCTGGCACCGGGTGCGCTGGCCGCAACGGGCTGGCGTTGCAACATCTGGTTGATCTGGTGCACCGAGATTTCGCTCTTGTTCACAGTGGCGACGACTTGAGACGCCTCGTCGCCGCGTTTGCTGCTGCAGGCTGACAGCGCCAGTAACAGGCCACAACACACCATGAAGCGCGTTATCGGTGTGCGCGGGGATTCAGTCGGTTGCATGTCGATGGGGGTGCTGTTCCTGGGTACGCAGTTCGGAAACACCGGCTGCTTCCAAGCGCCCGCATGCCGATCTGGCCGAACCGAAGCGGCTCGCACAGCAGTCTATGAATCGCTTGTGACAGTTCGGCGTCACAGGGCTTCGCGCTGCCACTTCGACACCCAGTCTTTGCGCCAGGGTGCAGCAGGGCTGCTGGGGCTGACGCTGGTGGCCGTGCATAGTCTGTTCGGACTACTTGTGGTGCGCCACGGGGTTCGCCGTCACGGGCCCGTAAAGAGTGCGCGCCAGACTCCGCGGGTGAACGATGCTCTCGACTCCACCGCCCCAACGGTCCCTGCGGGTCAGAACCCGCAGCCCCTTTGTAGTTATGTGGTGGCCACTTTCAACTGCCTGCCGCTGGTTCCTGTGCTGGCAGCAACCGTGCAACGACTGGCTGACCAGCGCTGCGAGCTATGCGTCTGTGATGGCGGCTCCACCGATGGCACCTGGCAGGCTTTGCAAGCGCTGCCCGGCATCCGTCTTTTGTGCTCTGCGCCCGATGCGGGCATCTATGACGCATGGAACCATGCCCTGCCCCATGTGCGTGGCCGCTACGTGTCGTTCATTGGCGTGGACGACGAGCCACATCCGGGCTTTCTGGCCGCCGCGGCAGTCTTGGTGACGAGTGCTGATGCCGCAGGCGGCGTTACGCCTGGCCTGTTCTATGGCGATGTCTGCTTGCAGCGCCACGGGCGCACCAGGCGCTTCGTGGCACCACAACGTCTGCGCTTGCTGGATGAGCAGGCGCCCGTGTTTGATGTCTACCACCCGGGTTGCCTGACCCGGGTGGACCTGTTGCAGGGTGCGCAGACTTTTGACGCCAGCTTCAAGCTGGCTGGAGACTTTGACTACTTCCTGCGCCAAGCCGCATGGGTGCGTGCCGCAGGCGCGGTGCGGCTTGACACGCTGCAGGCTGTGCTGAAAGACGAAGGCATGAGCCGTAGACCACAGGCACTGGCTGTTTACGCCCAAGAGCTGGTGTGCATCGAAGCGAAACACGGCCGCCACCTGGGCCACCGAGGCACTGCGTTCCCGTGGCTGGCTGCGCTGGCCCGCTGGCCGGGTCTTTACAACCGGTGCAAAAACTTGTCCTGGTACCTGCGGGGTACGGCGCTGGCCGACCCCAGGGCTGGACCATCCGGACTACGCGGCAAGCCTCGGCCTTGATGCGGCGTTCACAAGCGAACACTAGGCTCAATCCATGTCCGGTCTTTTTCCTGCCAAGTCCGCGTGGATTAAAAGCGTCGCATGGTGCACATGGCCGCGCGTTCATCTGCATCGTGCAGCGCTGGCTGGGCGCCGGCGGGCTTGGGCGCTGACACGGTTCGCCGCAGTGGCGATCGGTGCATGTTTAGTCGCGGCCGGCGCTCA
>JANNMQ010000130.1:0-6501 GCA_031398045.1 Rubrivivax sp. | reverse complement strand
CCATTGGCCGTCGTCTGTCGCTGAAGCTGGCGCTGTTCACGGTGGTGGTGCTGACTGTGCTGTTCAGCTTTTCCTGGTTTGGCGTGGGCATGATGATCAAGGAGCGGAATGCGCAAGATCTGCGTACGCGCAGTGAACTGCTGGAAGATGTGCTGATGCTGGAAGCACGTGCAGGTGGTGAAGCCGCCGTGTTGCAACGGCTGATAGCCGACGCGCCGATGCGCGCGCACTCGCGTTTGCAGGTCTGGCGTGCCGACAGTTCGCTGCTGTACACCGACCCTGTGCCGCCTGGCGCAACGGGCTCTGGGCACATGCAGACCGACCGCATCAACGTGGTGGCCCCCACGCTGGACGGCGGACGCCTGCTAGTGGACTACACGGTGGACTTTTCCCGCGACGCTGCCATCGGCCGCCGTTGGGCCTGGTTGATGGTGCTGGCCACGCTGGCCGCCGGCGCCGTGGTGTCGGTGGGTGCGCGCTGGCATGTGCAGCGCCAGTTGCGCCCACTGCACGACCTGGCGGCGCAAACGCGCGCCATGTCGCCGGGCAAGCTGGGCCAGCGACTGCAGTTGAAAGACCCGGCCGAAGAGTTGCTGCCCTGGATCGACCAGTTCAACGCCTTGATGCAACGCCTGGAGCAGTCTTATGCGCAGCTGGAAGGTTTTAATGCCGACGTGGCGCACGAACTGCGCACGCCGCTGGCCAACCTGATGGGACAGACCGAGGTGGTGCTTGCGCGCGAAAGGCCGCACAGCGAGCTGCGTGACACTTTGGCATCCAACCTGGAAGAGATGCAGCGCCTGTCGGCGATGGTCAACGACATGCTGTTCCTGTCGCAGGCCGACCGTGGTGCCGTGGCGCGCCGGGGTGCACCGGTCAGTCTGGCTTCGCTGGTGCAGCAGGTGGTGGAATTTCATGAGGGCACGTTGGAGGACGCCGGCCTGCAGCTGCAGGTGGCGGGTGAAGCCACGCTGCCGGTGGACGAATCGCTCTTCAAGCGCGCCTTGTCCAACCTGCTGGGCAATGCCACCCGCTTTGCCACGCGCGGCAGCACGGTGGTCATAGCCATCACGCACGAAGGCGACCAGCAGGTGCGGGTGGAGGTGCAGAACCAGGGCCCTGGCATTGCGCCGGAAGCGCTGCCTCGTTTGTTCGACCGCTTTTTCCGCGCTGATGAATCACGCTGCTGTGACAGCGGTGAACAGCACCACGGCCTGGGCCTGGCCATCGTGGCGGCCATTGCGCGCATGCATGCCGGGCGCACGCTGGCCGAGTCGGCCGACGGCACCACGCGCGTCGGGTTCACGCTGGCAAAAATGTGACGCCTGGTCTGCGCAATTCAGTTGTCAGAACGTGTTCAGCTGGCTGGCCGGCACGGGCACGTAGTCGGAATTGCTCGGCGTCCGCCACAGCAGCTGCATCAGGGCCCCGTCGCCGCGCTCGTAATACTCCAGGTGCACGCTGAGGCGGCTGCCGGCGCTGTAGTACTGGCTGCTGCCGGTGTTCGTGGTGGGTGCATGGTCGGTCCAGTTGTAGACGCGCTGCGAGCCGTCGACCCACAGGCGCACGCCGTCGGCGGAAATGGTGCGGAACCGGTAGTAGCCGCTGCGGGGGATGGTCACCGTGCCCGTCCAGCGCACCGAGTAATTGCCGGCTGGCACGCCGACGCCGGGCGCGCTGCTGCCCCAGTTGAAGTTCACGGCTTCGGTGCGTGTCAACAGGGCCGTGTCGCCCGGCACGAGACCTGCGAAATAACTGCCTTTCAAGCCAGCGCCGCTGCTGTGGACAAATGCCGGCATCGGTGCGCTGGTCTCTTCGTTGCCGATCTCGCGCAAGTACTGCACCAGCAGCGCCAGTTGTGCGTCGGTCACCACCACGTTGTTGTGCGCACGCACGGCACTTTCCAGGGTGCCGGCCGAGCCATCGTGCAGATAGGGCGCGGTGGCCCACACGTCGCGCAGGGTTGGCACGTCGATGCCCGACAGCGTGCCAAACAGGCGCTGCCCGCTGGCCGTCTTGATGGTGCCGACGTTGGCCGGGTTGTCGACCGCACTGCGCGTGAATGCGGTGCCGGAATGGCAGTCCGCGCAGTTCAACACCGCAAACAGGTCGCGGCCCTGTGCGCCCGCGGTGGTTAGCGCGCCGCTGCCGTTGCGCGCTGGTGACGGGTCAAACGTGTTCAGCGAGCCCACATAGGCCGCCAATGCGTCCAGATCGGCCGAAACGCCGGCCTTGTTGTCACCCAGCGGCTGGCTGCGCGTGCCGCTGCCGAACTGAGTGTCAGTCATCAATCCAGTGCCGCCGGCCAACGTGCGGATCTGACCTTCAAAGTCTTGCACCTCGTCGAAGTTGTTGCTCCAGTGCAGCCGGCCCTGGCTGCCCGCACGGCCGCGCAGACTGGTGGTGTTGCGCAGGCCTTCACCTTGTGCCCGCAGGTCCCACACGCGGCCGTCGTGCCCGCCATCGTGGTGGCAGCTGGCGCAGCTCATGTAGCGGTCGCGTGCCAGGCGTGTGTCACGGGCGTCGTAGAAAAACTGCTTGCCGCGCAGCACCGTGGCGCTCAGCTTTTCGGTGGCCACAGCGTTTAATGTGGCCAGAACAGGGGCACTGGCCAGTGAACGCTGCACCAGCGGTTTGAGGTCAAACACCCCCACGCTGCGGTCCATGAAGTTGTGCACAAACAGCGTCAAGCCATCGGCTGAAACTGCCAACCCCTGCGGTGCGCGGCCCACGTCGATGCGCATGATCTGGTTGCGCCGGTGGGCGTCCAGCACCACCACTTCGCGGCTGGTTTCCAGCGCCACGAACAGGAACACGCCCAGCGGGTCGTACACCGCCGCGCTGGCCAGGCTGGCGTTGTCATGGTCGATGCGCGCTGCCAAATCTTCGGTTTGTGTACCCAAGTTGATGCGTGAACTGACGGCCCGCACGGTGTTCTGGAAGTTCAGCGCCAGCCCGTCGCGCTGGGTGCCGCGCAGAATGTTGTCTTGTTTGCTGGGCACAAAGGCTTGGGTGCCGTCGGGTGAGATGGCGGTTGCACCCAGGTAGTTGGGGGTGCCACGGCCCTGGTTTTCGCCGTCGGGCACGTCGCTGTGCGCCAGCACGATGGTGCGTTGCACCGCCATCGTGTTGCCACCGGCGCCGCTGTTCACCACCACCACTTGCCCGCCTGCGCCGGCGGTTTGCACGGTGCTGCTGCCTTCGCCGGCCAGCGGCGGCGTGATGAAACGCGACACAAAAGCCGTGCTGCCGTCGGCGGCCACCGACACATGGCGCGCGTGGGCGCCCACCGCCAGCGTGGCGGCGGTGGCAAAGTTGCTGGTGTTGATCTTCAGCAGCTGGCCGGTACCTTCCAGCGCCACCAGCGCGTGGCCGCTGGCGCGTGCCATGGCAATACCGTAGGGCTGCGAAGCGCGCGGCAGCGTTATGCTGCGTGTCACGGCCAGGGTACCGGCATTGATGACGCTGATGCTGGCCGCGCCCTTGTTGGCCACCCATACCGAGCCGTCGGCGGCCAGCGCCAGTGTGCGCGGTGCTGCACCCACCGCCACTTCAGCCAGCTTGGTGTGCGTGACGCTGTCATACACCGACACGGTGTCGGCGTCGGGGTTCACCACCCACAGGCGGGCGCTGGCGCCAAGGCGCGGTTCCAGCAGCAGCGGGCTGGACTGCACCGGTGCCTGGGCCGTGGCCGTCAGCACCGAGCGGTGCATCACGGTGGCGTGTTGTTCGTTGCCGGCGCTGTCTCGCGCGGTCACGGTGACGTAGTAAACACCAGGCTGCGCAAAAACATGGCTGGTGCTCGGTGCGCTGGACCATGCGCTGACGGGTGTGCCGTCACCAAAGTCCCAGCGGTAGCGCAGCGAGGCGCCAAAGGCCGAGACGCTGAAGGGCGTGGCGACACCGGCCACCGTGGGCGCGGGCTGCAAAGGGGTGCCCAGCACGATGTTGCCACCGCCCGATGCGCTGACTACCCAGCTGAATGTGGTGGTGGCGCTGTTGTAGCCGTCACTGGCCGCCACCGTGACGCTGTAGGTGCCGGGCGCTGTGGGTGTGCCGCTGACGCGGCCGGTGGTGGCATTGAGGGTCAGGCCCGGGGGCAGGCCACCAGCGGTATAGCTCAGCGGGTCGCCATTGGGGTCGGTGGCCGTCAAGGCCAGGTTCACGCCCGTGCCTGCGACACTGCTTTGGTTACCCGGTGCGGTCAGCACGGGCGACACGCTGGTGTTCAGTGAAGCTGCCACGTTCATGCGCACCATCTTGGCAACCGACGGCACACCGGCGTTGTCAAAAGCAAAGACCATCCAGGTGCCCGGTGGCACGTCCGACGCGCGCCCCGGTATCTGCACCGACAGGTTGGCGCCGCCGGCCACGTTGGTGCTGGCTGGAGTGCTTGCAAAAGGCAGTTCAACAAAACGCTGGCCCATGTTCCAGCCATGGGTAACCGAGCCGGTGGCCACCAGCGTGACGCGGCTGATGGGCTTGCCGCTGCTGACAGCCAGCTGCACCGTGCGGCCGGGGTCGACCACGGTGGGTGCGGTGGTGATCACCGGGCGCACCGCTTCGGTGGCGTTGGTGGTGAACAGGTAAGGCGGGTAGTAAATCTCGCTGTTGGTGTTGTTCTCAGGGCCCGGTGAGCCGCCACCTGCCACCAGCACCGTGGCGTCGGGCAGCAGCATGGCCACGCTGTGATACAGCCGGGTTCGACGGTGCAGCGCGCCCACGGTCCACTGGCCGTTGGCCGGGTTCCAGATTTCGGCATTGAAGCTGACGTCGGTCATCGCGTTCCAGTCGCGGCTGCCGCCGCTGACCATCACGCGGCCATCGGCCATCACGGTGGCGGTGGCCAGGCGGCGCTGGCGCTGCATCGACGCTGTCTGCGTCACGCTGGGCGTGGCGCCATTGATGTCGATGACGATGGCGCCATTGGAATTGCCACCCACCTGCAGGATGCGGCCGGGGCGGAACATGGCCGCGGTGGCGTCGGCGCTGGTGTTGGCCGATGAAAACTGGCCTGCCATGGTGATGCTGCCGTTGCCCGCGGCATCCACGTAGTACATGCGCCCGTTGCTGTCGTAGCCAAAAACACGGCCATCGGGTGCGACGAAGTTGCGCGGGTACATGAAGTCCAGGATGGCGGTGTCCACGCCGTTCAGCACCCTGTAGTTGCCGTCGGTGCCGCGCACTTCAGGGCGGTCGGTGCCGCCGGTACCCCCCTGCACGTACATCTCACCATTCAGCAGCATGGTGGTGCTGGAATACCAGCGCGCCCGGTTCATGTTGTTGCCGCGCGCCAGGCTGCGGTTGGCCACCGTGTACCGGTTGCTGTTGTTGTTGCCGGTGTTGGTGCTGGCCGTGCCGTTCCAGTTGTCGCCGCCGTTGATGACCACTTCGCTGCCGCCCGGCGTCAGCAACTGGCTGCTGCAAAAGATGTCGGTGCCGGTGCTGTTGTTCAGCATCAGGTGACTGTTGTCGGCCGGGTCCCAGACGTTGTAGTGGAAAAAAGCCGACTGCAGGCCCGTGGTGCCTTGCGTGCCGAAGCTCATCACGCGACCGTCAGGCGTCAGCACGACATGGATCGGAATCAACGGCCAACTGGTGACCGGCCCGAACAGGCCTTTGGTGGCCGCGTCGGCGGGTATCACCGTGCCTGCCGGTACGGCCAGCGCGCGTTTGGTGGTGCCTTCGGCTGAACTGGCGACACCAGCCGTGGTTGGGCTGACGGGCGCGTCGCCACCACCACAAGCACCCATCAGGGAGGCAGCCACCAGGGCGGCGGACAGAGGGGCAAGGACGGTCTTATGGTGCATGGTCAGCCTCTGAGGTCAGGCGGCGACGCCGCCGAGGTAGGCCCTTGCGACCCGTGTGAACCTGACGGTGGGCCATCTTCAAAAAAAGGCCTTACCAGTGTGCCCAGCGCGGCTCTCCGTCGACACCCCGCGCTTGCGGGCGTAGCAGCTCAAGCGCGGGGTCAATGCGTATCAAGGTGTAGCGGCAGGTGTGAAATTGCGGTAAAGATTGCACGGCCGCGTGTCATAACCACAGGGCTGGCCCCCCGCAATCAGGGGCCTAGAATGCCCCGCCTTCACCCTCTTGAAGGCTTCCATGTCGTCCGGTGTCATTCGAATTCGCGGTGCACGTCAGCACAATCTGAAGAACCTGGACCTGGACATCCGCACTGGCGAATTCACGGTGGTCACCGGCCCCAGTGGCAGCGGCAAGAGCAGCCTGGTGTTCGACACGCTGTACGCCGAGGGCCAGCGGCGCTATGTCGAGACCTTCAGCGCCTATGCACGTCAGTTCCTGGACCGCATGGACCGGCCTGCGGTGGACCGCGTGGACGGCGTGCCGCCGGCGATAGCGATCGATCAAACGAACCCAGTGCGCACCAGCCGCAGCACCGTGGGCACGATGACCGAGCTGAACGACCACCTGAAGCTGTTGTTCGCGCGCGCAGCGCAGTTGTTTGACCAACAGACGGCGCTGCCGGTGCGGCACGAC
>JANNMQ010000127.1:0-6496 GCA_031398045.1 Rubrivivax sp. | reverse complement strand
GCCGACGCGTCCAGCAAACAGTGGTTCACGCTGGCCTGGAAGGACAAGCTGGCGGCCGGCTTCACCAACAGCGCCACGCTGAACGGCGACAAGTTCTCCACCCTGCAGTACCTGTTCACGCTCAGCCAGCAGCACGGCATGTTTTGGGTCGGCATCGGCATGCATGCACCCAACGCCAAAAAAGCGACGCGGGACGACATCAACAATGTCGGCGGCTACGCGGGCCTGATGACGGTGACGCCTTCTGACGCTTCTACCGACGAGATGGTGCCAGGCGATATTGCCACTGCCAAGGCCTTCGGTCAGCGGGTGGCTGCGGCCACGGCCCGCATGGCGCGGTGATGCTGTAAGCGGCAGCTGCTGACGGAGCGGCCCTGCCCCAGCCCAGGGCCGGGCTTGGCAGGTCGGAGCGCTACAGTCCGCCACCATGAACACCATGGCGACCGCACTCACCGTACTGCCCTGGCCGGACTGGGGCGCGCTGGCCCTGTTTTTCGCCGCCTGGGTGGGTTATGCCACTTGGGCCAGCAGGCGTGCCCTGGTGCGGCCTTCAGTGCTGGCATTGACCAACCGCGAGCGCATGCGCTGGATGTTGCAGGCCAGCCACCGCGACAACCGCGTGCTGGACGGCGTGGTGGTGCAAAACCTGTCCACCAGCCCGTCGTTTTTTGCCTCCACCACCATCCTCATCATTGGCGGCTTGCTGGCGGTGCTGTCGCGCACCGAACAGGCGAGTGAACTGGTGCGTGAGATTCCATTTGCAGCGCGCACCTCGCTGATCGTCTTTGACCTGAAAGTGGTGCTGCTGACCGGGGTATTTGTCTACGCCTTCTTCCGCTTCACCTGGAGCCTGCGCCAGTACACCTTTGGCGCGCTGCTGGTGGCGGCTGCGCCCGATTTCAAGGCTTGGAAGAGCGAAGCGCATCGCAGTGGTTTTGCCAGGCGGGCCGGCCGCGTGATGGGGCTGGCCGCCGAGACTTTCAACGACGGCTTGCGTGCCTACTACATGGCCTTTGCGGCCACAGCCTGGTTTTTTTCACCCTGGGCTTTCATGGCTGGCACGGCCACGGTGGTGTTTATCCTGTACCGGCGTGAATTTCATTCCGACGTGCTGGCGGTGCTGGCCGAAGAGCCCGAAGGTGCAGGTCCGGGCTGAGGCTCAGGGGCTGGTCGCAGCCGGCAAGGTCACGGTGCGCGCGGTGGCCCAGTCAGGTCCGCTTGAACCTGGTCGGTCGTTGTTGCGGTTGTCCTTTGCAAGCGTCCCGGTGTAGACCTCGATTTTTTCCTTCGGCGTTGCCTCGTTGAGCAGGATGACCACGCGCCAGTTCACGGGCCGCACGGGATGTGTCGTGTCTTGCTGGTGGTCGCGGAAGTAGTGCACCTGCACGGTGTAGGTTCCCGCTTTCAAGGGGCTGTCGTCGGCCAGACTGATGAAGTAGTTCTCAGGGCCGAAACCGCGTGTGTTGTCCACGTCCAGCCTGCCGCCGGCCGACGTGCTCTTGCTGCCGTACCAGGCCGTTTGGTTGTCGGGTTGCGTGACGTAGAGGTCCACGTCGGCGTCGCCGAGTGCCCACGTCAAGGTGGCCGAGATGGTCGTCTTGGGCGTCGTGGACACGATGTTCTTGACGGCACAACCGCGTCGGCCGTCAACACCTTCCACGGCCACCCTGATCACGTTGTCGCCACTGCGCAGCACCACCTGCGTCGAAAAGCGGCCCTCGGTGATCGACACGTTTTGTGGCACGCCGTTGACGGTGAGGGTGGCGCCGCTCAACACATCGGTGCCACCGTTGCCAGCACCCCCTTCGATGGTCACTACGCGGTTTGCGGTTTCGGCAGCTGTCGGCTGGCTGATCTGCACCGGTATGTTGGTCGGGTCGCCCGGGGTGCAAGGGCAGCGGCTGCTGTCGATGACGATGCGGCGGATGCGGCGTGGGTCGATCTTGAAGAACTTGGCCTCGACACCGCTGAAGCGCACGAAATAGGACGACTCGGCGAGTTTGTTGATGACGGGATTGAACGCAGTCCTGATCGAGCCTGTCAGGTCCACCTGGTGCAGGCGGAACTTGCCCTGGTTGAACTTGCTCTGAATGACCGCGGTGTTGCCGCTGACGCTGAGCGGGATCTCGACATGCCCGATGTCGTCGCCCGTTTGGCCGTTGGGCCGGCTGACGCCAAATTTCCCGATGGAGATCACCGTCAGCGCGTCGATATCCTTGAAGTCCACTTCAGAACCGAAGGTCTTGGCGACTTTGTGAATTTCATCGGCCGTTGAGCCACCGCGGCCCACATTGATGGGTATGCCCAGCATCGGATTCAGTTGGTTGACCACCCTTTCGATCACCGAGCCACCGCAGTTCGAAAACTCGGTGGCCTTGGCGTTGGCGAATTCCTGGTAGCTGCTGCCGCCGTGGATGGTTTCGTCGCTTTCACCCCAGGCCTGAACCCGGCGCGCCGCTTTGGCCCGGTCTTCTGCGCTCAGCGACGCATCCACGGCCAGGTCGTTGCTGTCACGCAAGTAGGTGTTGTAGCCCATCGCCAGGGTCACCTCTTCGCCGGCGGCATTGATGCCGGTGATGTAAATCGTCTTCGGGCATTGGTTCCTTTGTTGTGGGGTCAGGTTGCCGTTCAGTACGCCCTGCACCCCCGCAGTGCCGCCTGCAGCCGTGGCGCTGCGGGCGGTGACACTCGCGGCTGTGGCACGAGCGCCTGCTGCCTGGGCAACCTGCTTGGCTTGCAGCAGCGTGTCGAACTTCTCATGAATCAGGTACGTGAAAGTGGCTGTGTTGAGCCCCGACTGCCCCTGCAGCACCTTGATCGTGTGGGTGACGAAGTCGGTTGGCCACGGTGACACGCCGCCCAACATGTTTTCATCCAGCCAGGTCGCCAGCACTGGCAGCGCCTGCTTGTTGCCCAGCTTCTCAAGTGCGTAAGCCAGCAGCGACAGTTTGATGTCGTCATTGACGCCGGGCGCCTTGCGGAATTCGTCCAATATGGTTTCGAGGGCCGGTGCGCCCAGCGCAACCAGCTGCGCCAGTTCCGGCACCGTGGCGTCCGCTTCTGCGCGCACCATGAAAGGGAATGGCAGTGCGTCGAGTTTCTTCTGGTTGGTTTCTGATTGCAGCGCGGCCACCAAGGAAGCCGGCGTGGCGGCCACAGCAGGCGGTGGTGTACTTTCACCACCACCACCACCACCACCGCACGCCATCAGCAGTGCGATACCCAGGGCAGCCACGTACAGCCTGAACTTGTTCATGACCCGTCTCCTTGCAGCCACTGTCAGCCAGTACGGCATTGCATGGGTCAGCGTGGTCGGTACGTCATTTTCAACCCATGACGACCCGGATATAGCACCGGGTGAACAGCGGATCAAGTGAAGTTACCAAGTGTCTACGCAGGTGCGGGGGTCAACCGCAACGGCGCCATTGGGCTGGCTGGCGTGACTTTCAAAGGCGGTTTTCGCACCAGTTACAGGGCACGACAAACCCTGGCTAAAGCTTACTGGGTCTACCGGGCTCACTGGGCTTGCCGGGCTCACTCAGCTCACCTGGCGCCGGGTCTTTCAGCAACGCCCAGGCCGCCAGCAAACCAAAAGCCACATTGGCCAGCGCCACCAGGCCGACCACCACCACGCCGGCGGTGTTCAAGGGCAGCGCACGCAGCGCCCAGCTGCACACCGATGACAGGATGTTGAACACCACCATCTGCCAAAACAACAGCCGCTGCGGCTGCCACAAACGCCGCCATTTCATGCGGCGCCGTAGCGCTGGCGCGCCAAAGCAGCGCCTTGCGCCAGCGCCTGCAGCTTGGCTTGTGCCACAGCACGGCCCATTGGCGCCAAGCCACAGTTGGTGCAGGCGATGATCCGGTCACGCGGCACAAACTGCAACGCGCGGCCTATGGTGTCGGCCACCTCTTCGGCTGTTTCAACCACGTCGCTGGCCACGTCGATGACGCCCACCATCACGTCTTTGCCCTTCAGCAGCGCCATCAATTCAGGCGGCACCTGGGAGTGGATGCATTCCAGGCTAACCTGAGCAATGCTGCTGGCTGCCAACGCCGGAAACACCTGTTCATACTGGCGCCACTGGCTCCCCAGTGTCTGCTTCCATTGGTTGTTAGCCTCAATGCCGTAGCCGTAACAGATGTGCACGGCCGTGGTGCAGGTCAAACCTTGCGCGGCCCGTTCCAGCGCCTGCACACCCCAGGTGGCGGCGTCGGCCATGAACACATTGAAGGCCGGTTCGTCAAACTGCACGATGTCAACGCCGTCGGCCTGCAGCGCCAGCGCTTCTTGGTTCAGCAGTTCGGCAAAGGCCATCGCCAGCTGCACACGATCACCATAAAAGCGGTCGGCCACGGTGTCGACGATGGTCATGGGCCCGGGCAGCGTGAATTTGATCTTGCGCTGCGTGTGCGCACGCAGAAAGCGCGCTTCGGTGGCGTGCACACGGCCTTTCAGCTTCAGCGCCGCCACCACCTGCGGCACCATGGCCTTGTAGCGGTTGTCGCGGATGCCCATCTCCACCTTGTGCTCGAAATCGATGCCTTCCACCTGGGCCAGGAAACCATGCACAAAGTGCTGACGGCTTTGTTCACCGTCACCAATCACATCCAGCCCCGCATCTTCCTGCGTCTTGATCCACAACAGCGTGGCGTCCAGCTTGGCCTGTGCCAATTCGGCACCTTCAGATTTCCAGGCCGGCCACAGCTTTTGTGTTTCGGCCAGCCAGGCGGGTTTGGGCAGGCTGCCGGCGATAGCGGTTTCGAACATGGTGTTGTTTCCTGTTGACGCGGTTCAGACCGGCTCTACGGCCAGCAGGCCGCGCTTGCGCAACAAAGGCTGCACGGTGGCAGCGCGGCCCCTGAAGGCAAGGTAGGTGGCCTGCGGTTCCACGCTGTTGCCGGCGCTGTAGATGTGTTGCTTCAGCCGTGCCGCCACGGCAGGTGCAAAGGGGCTGCCGGCTTCGACAAAAGCTTCGTAACCATCAGCGTCCAGCACCTCGGCCCACAGGTACACGTAGTAGCCGGCGGCATAGCCCGCGCTGGCAAACAGGTGTTGAAAGTGAACCAGGCGGTGGTTCAAACCTACGCCGTGCGGCAGGCCATGGTGATGCAGCAACTCAGCCTCATAGGCACACAGGTCGGCCGGCGGCTCGGCATCGGTGCGTGAATGAACCGCCATGTCCACCAGCGCGCTGGCGGTGTAGCGCACGGTTTCGTAACCCTGCCCAAACTGCCGCGCGCGGTGCAGCCGCTGCACCAGTTCAACCGGTATCGGTTCACCGGTTTGCCAGTGGCGCGCGTGGCGCTGCAACACCTCGGGCTCGGTGATCCAGTGTTCAAAAATCTGCGACGGCAGCTCCACAAAGTCGCGCAGCACCTGCGTGCCCGACAACCGTTCGTAGGTGACGTTGGACAGCAGCCCGTGCAGTCCGTGGCCAAATTCATGGAACAGCGTGCGTGCATCGTCCAGCGACAACAGTGTCGGCGCGCCCGCTGTGTCGCCACCGACTTTGGCGAAGTTGTTGTTGTTCAAGATCACCGGCAACTGCGCCGGCTGCCCCGTGGCCACGTTGCGCGTCTGCCAGCGCAGAGCGCTCATCCAGGCACCGCTGCGTTTGGTGGTGCGGCTGTAGTTGTCTTGCAGAAAAACGCCGACCACCGCGCCACGGGCATCACTCACCTCGTAAGCCACGACGTCAGGGTGGTACACCGGCAGGTCGCTGCGCGCTTTGAATTGCAGGCCAAACAGGCGCTGGGCGCAATCGAAAGCAGCCTGCACCACACCATTCAGCGGGAAGTAGGGCTTGACCTCGCTGTCGTCCACCGCGTAGCGCTGGCGTTTCACTTGTTCGGCCCAGTAGCGCCAGTCCCAAGGCTCGATGCGTTCGCTGTGGTCACCGGCTGCCTGCATGGCCTGTTGCAGTTCAGCGCGTTCCCGTTCCAGCGCCGCCAATGCGCGCGGCCAAACGTCGTCCAGCAGACCTTGCACAGCGTCGCGCGTGCCGGCCATGGTGTCGGCCAGTGCGTGGTCGGCAAAACAGGCGTGGCCCAACAGCGCGGCTTGTTCATGGCGCAGACGCAGGATGTCTCGCGCCACCTCGCGGTTGTCGTGTTCGCCAGGGTGTTCGCCCCGGCTGGTCCAAGCGCGCCAGGCCGCTTCACGCAGGTCGGCGCGTGTGGAATGGGTGAGAAAAGGCACCACCAAAGACCGCGCCAGGGTCACCACATGGCCTTGCAAGCCCCGGTCGGCGGCCGCCTGAGCCATGGCCTGCCGCAAGTCGGTGGGCAGACCGGCCAGCGCAGCGTCGTCGGCCAAGGGCAGCACCCAGCTGCTTTCATCATGCAGCACGTTCTGGGCAAAGCGCGTCGTCAGGCTGGCCAGCGTCTGCATCACTTGCGCGTAACGCTCGCGCTGCGGGCTGGCCAGGCAAGCACCGGCGCGCACAAAGTCCAGATGGGTACGTTCCAGCAGGCGCAGTTGCTCGGGCTG
>JANNMQ010000109.1:0-2084 GCA_031398045.1 Rubrivivax sp. | reverse complement strand
GTCGCTGCGCTTTGCGGCGTCAAGGCGGCATCATTTTCTGACGTTAGGTCTTTTGGCGCGCTCAGGCGCGCCGCTGGCCTACTGCGCAGTTTTCAGATAGCGGCGCCAGTTCACCGCCGCCGTGGGTGGCTCACACGCATAGGAACTTGCGGCCTTTGGCGAGGCTGCTGGTGCGCTGGCAGCGGCCAACGGCGACATTGCGTCGGCCGCCCGCCCAGCCGCCTCTGGGCAGTTGGCAAACAGCGACTGGGCTTCGGGTTTGCGGAATTCCCTGATCCTGGCCGCCAGGTAACGCGCACGGTCGGTGTCGCCCTGTGCGGCCAGCGCCTGAGCCCAGGCCATCATCAGCCGGGTGTCCAGCAGGTAGTGGCTGGCACTGTCAAAGGCGGGGTCCACCCGGTTGGGCTGTGTGCGCGACGTGACGGCCGCGTAGTCGGCGTGGTGCGCAAACAGCACGCTGCGCTGACCGGCTGAAATGCGCAACCCCAAGGGATGCTCGGGCCCTGCGTTGCGGTAGATGCGTGTCACCTGACGGAAGTCGGCCACGGCCGCCACGGCACCCAGCACCAGCAGCGCACCCGCTGCAGGCAGCGCCCACCGAAATTTGGTCGTCTGCACCCGGGCGCTGGCTGTTGAAGCCTTGCCCGCCTGCTGCGTTGGGCCTGCGCCGGCCAGGGCATAACCAAAGGCCCAGCCTGCAGGCAACAGGAAATAGGCGTACCACAGCGGGTACTCCAGCAGGCTGTGCAGGCCGATCATCAACACCATCACCAGCGCACACCGTTGCGCCGAACCGTGGTCGTGGTTTGCATGCCGCGCGGCCGCTTGCCATGCCCGCACCAGGCCCCACAACATCAGCGCCAACACCAGCGTGGCCAGCGGCAGGCCCAGTTCTGCAGCCAGTTGCAGGGGCAGGTTGTGGCTGTGGTCGAAGAAGGCCACCGGACGGCCCGGGAACGGCGTCAGCGTCCAGGCCAGGTTGAAGTTGCCAAAACCCACACCACCCCAAGGCTGCTGCATGATGAGCTGCCAGGTGTTGGACCAAATGCCGAAACGTGAACCCGAGATGTCGGTTTCAGCCAGACGCTGCTCGCCGCCAAAAGCCGACTGCGACACCGCCGCCCATTGCGCCATGCCCCACCACGCCAGCGCGTACATCAGCGGCGTGCACAGCAGCAGCAGGCGCACCGGCTTGGGCAGCCGCCGGTCCAGCAGCGCCCACAGCGCCAGCAGGCCCACGCTGAGGCCGCCGGTGCGTGAAGCCGTCAACACCACACCGCCCACCAGCGCGGCCAGCAGCACCGCCGCCCAGGCCAGCGCCAGCCGGCGCAGCAGCAGCAGGCCCACCACCGCCACGCTGGCCCACATCAGCAGGCTGCTCAGGTGGTTGGGTTGGCGCAGGTTGCCCATGGCACGGCCGGGGCTGTTGGGCACAGCGATCCAGTGGCCATCAGCCAGGCCCGGCGCAAACACCTGCACGCCGGCCACCAGCAGGTTCAGCAGCCCGGCGCCCAGCCAGGCCCAGCAGAAGAGGGCAAACAGGCGCTCGGGGTGGCCGCCGCCGGGGGTATTGATGGTGTTCAGGCTGCCGTCGCGTTCACCCGCGGCGTTGCCCGCCAACAGCAGCAGCAGGCAGGCCGCCAGCATGCCCAGCGCCGACAGCGCCAGGCTGGACGGCAAGCCCAGCAGGCCCCAGGACGCGCACACCGCGGCCGCCAGCAGCAACAGCACCCCCACCAGCGGCAAGGCACCGCGGCCCGGCCGCGAACCGGCGCAGACCACGACAAAACCACCCCACAGCGCACAGGCCAGGGCCTGGTTCAGGAAGGTGGGTGATGGCGCGACGTTGTAGACCAGCAGCGATGGGGCGGCTGCGGCGGCGAGGGCCAGGACAAAGACGATGAGGTGTGGGACGCGCAGGTGCATGGTGGGTGCCGATGCTATCAATGCAGTTGCGCGCCAGAAGGTGCGCAGCAACGCGCAGCGCGTCGCTTTGGCAGCCCACGGGGCCTTGCAACCGCAAAGCGCTCGTACCCGTCTCGCCCTATTGGTCTGCCGCGAGACCGAAAGACTGGATCTGACTG
>JANNMQ010000102.1:0-9930 GCA_031398045.1 Rubrivivax sp. | reverse complement strand
GAAGTTGGAGGCGGGCGCGGCAATGGCAGGTGCAGCGGCGGGTTGCGCGGCGTTCTTCGCAGCGGGTTTCGCGGCAGATTCTGCGGCGGTTTTCGCGGCAGGTGCGCTGGTGATCTTGGGGTCGTGGGCCATGCAATGTCCGCTGGGTTGCCGCTTGACTGTCGGCGGGGTTCGCCGCATGGGGTTTGCGGCCTAGGGCAACCCTTGATTCTATCGGCCGCTGCTTGCAAAGCCTGCGGCTGGAACAACCGATGAAAGGCCCTGCAAGGGTGGAAACCAGCGTATCGAAGCCCAAGCAAACCCGGCGCCCAGGGCAGCGCCGGCTACTGCGTCCAGCACCACATGCTGTTTGATGGCGAGTGTGGAATAAATGATCAACAGCACCCACAGCCCATTGCAGGCGCGCAACCAGCGTGGCACGCCCAGGCCGGCAAACAGGTGCTGCACCCACAACGCGGTGAACAGGGCCGTGGCCACATGCAACGAAGGGCAAGCGTTGCCAGCGGCGTCCACGCCTTGCAACAACGCAAAGGCCGGGTACAACGCCAAGTCCACCGGCAGCGCAGGCCGCGGCACGGCGGTGGGGTAGATATAAAAGATGCTCAAGCCCACCAGGCACAAGGCGGCCACCCACAATCCGTAGATGACAACCTCGCGCATGCGCAGCATCAAGCCCGGGGCCAGCCCCACATACACCCACAGCGAGATGTAGGCCACCAAGGCCCAGGGCTGCACGGTGATGGCGTGGTCCAGCGCTGTCAGCGGCATTTCCTGCACCGGCCGCACCGGGTGGCGCAGGGTGTGGAAATAGAGTGCAAAAAACACCGTCATGAACAACGAGATGCCCACCAGTTTCAACCAGAAATGGCAGCGCATGCGTTGCCACACCGCATGCTGCCAGCCCAGCTGCAGGTTTGCGGCTGAGGTCTGGGCCGGGGCCATGGGCTGATGGGCGGGGCGCGGGTTGGGCGACGCGGGCACGGGTGGGGCGGCGAATCTCGGGCTGGGGACGCGGTGGCTGATTTTCAGCAAACCGGAGCACCCGGCACAGCCAATCAAACACGTTAACACCCGCAGCCCATGCTGCTGCTGCGCGCAGACCACAGCCAGCACGGCCACAGCCACCGGGATGGGGATAATTCGCAAGCTCTGGAAACGTGGCCCACACACTGCGCCATACCCCCGCCTGCGCCCACCTCTGAACCCCCGTACGCACCGGCGATGGCGTCACCAACGGCCCCACAACTCTCGGGGTCTGCAGGTAACGCTGGCGCCGCCCGCACCTGCAGCACCGCTTCTTTTGACACCACCGACCGCAAACGCGGGTTGAACCATGACGATTTCTGCTTTTTTTGTGCGGCAAATTAAAGCGTGCGCCCGCAGCCGCATGCCGGCCTGTGCACTGGCGGGGCTGTTGGTGGCATCAGCAAGCCCCGCCCACGCCGACGAGCCGCTGTGGGAACTGGGCCTGGGCGCCGGCTGGCTGCAACTGCCGCACTACCGCGGCAGCGACCAGAACCATCAGTGGCTGCTGCCGGTGCCTTATGCGGTGTACCGCGGCCAGATCTTTCGCGCCAACCGCGACGGGGCGCGTGCGGTGTTGCTGGACAGCGAAAGGCTGGACGTGGACATCAGCACCGCGTTGAGCGCCCCCATCCGCAGCAGTGGCAACCGCGCGCGCGACGGCATGCCCAGCCTGGCACCCACGCTGGAATTGGGGCCCAACTTCAACATCAACCTGGCCAAGGGTGTCTGGTCAACCGGAATTGCAGCGGGCATCCCCTGGAAGCTGGACCTGCGGCTGCCGCTGCACGCCGTGGGCACGCTGGAAAGCGGCGTGCAAGGCATCGGCTACACCGCCAACGCCGTCATCAACCTGGACCTGCGCTGGCAGGGCTGGAACATCGGCACACAGGCCGCGGCGCTGTACGGCAGCCGCCGTTATCACCAGTATTTTTATGACGTGGCCGCCCCGTGGGCCACCGCCAGCCGACCGGCCTACAGCGCCGAGGGCGGATTTGGTGGCTTGCGCTACACGCTGGGTGCTTCCAGGCGCCTGGGCAACACCTGGGTGGGGGCCTTTGTGCGCGCCGATAGCCTTTCAGGTGCCCAGTTTGTGGGCAGCCCGCTGGTGCGCCAGCGGCACACGGTGTCGGCCGGCCTGGCGTTAAGCTGGGTGCTGGCCACATCCGACGCCCGTGTCTCCGTTGACGACTGACCCGCCACCAAGCCCCGGCGGCTGCGCCACACCAGCGCCAGCAGCCAGCCCGCGCCGGCAGCTGCTGCGCATGCTGCTGTGGCCGCTGGCTTGGCTGGGGCTGCAGTTGAACCTGTTGGTGCTGGGTTTGATGTCGGTGGGCTGGAACCTGTTGGCCCTGCTGCTCTACCCTTTGCTGCCGCGCCCGCTGGGCGTGCGCCTGGGGCGCGCGATGATTTCACACGGCTATGGCTGGTTCTGGGGCATCGCCCGGGCCAGCGGCATGTTGCAACTGGACAACCGCGCGCTGGACATGCTGCGTGAAGAACGCGGCCTGGTGGTGGTGGCGAACCACCCCAGCATGCTGGACGCGGTGATGCTGGTGGCACGGCTGCCGCGCAGTTTTTGCATCATGAAAACCAGCCTGATGCGGAACCCCCTGCTCGGCCCTGGCGCACGCTTGGCCCGTTATGTGCGCAACGACACCGCGTACGGCATGGTGCACTGCGCGGTGGCAGCGCTGCGTGAAGGTGGGCAACTGGTGCTGTTTCCCGAAGGCACGCGCACCACGCAGCATCCCGTCAACCCGTTGCATGCCAGTTTTGCCGTGATCGCCAAACGCGCGCGGGCCCCTGTGCAGGTGGTGTTCATCGACACCCAATCACCGTATCTGGGTAAAGGCTGGCCGCTGTGGCGGCTGCCACCGCTGCCCATCCGTTTTGCCGTGCGCATGGGCCCCCGCTTTGCACCACCCCAAGACCCGCAGAAGCTGGTGCAGGAAGTGCGTGCCTGTTTTCAGGCCGAGGTGCGTGCAACCGGCCAAGCTGAGCTTGCAGACCCGACATGACCACTGCAGCAGCCGCCCCCACACACCTGGTGCTGATACCCAGCTACAACGCCGGCGCCCAGGTGTATGCCACCGTGGCCGCAGCGCGTGCGCAGTGGCCGGTGGTGTGGGTGGTGGTGGACGGCAGTACCGACGGCACGGCAGACGGCCTGCGCGCGCTGGCAGCCGCCGACCCCGGCCTGCGCGTGATGGTGCTGCCGCAGAATTTGGGCAAGGGCGCCGCGGTGCTGCACGGCGTGCAGGCCGCACGGGCCGCTGGCTACACGCATGTGCTCACCATGGACAGCGACGGCCAGCACCCGGCGCACTTGATACAGCCCTTCATGCGGGCATCACAACGTTGGCCACAGACGATGGTGCTGGGGCGGCCGGTGTTTGACGCCAGTGCGCCGCTGCTGCGGGTGCGCGGCCGGCGGGTGTCCAACGCGTGGACCAACCTGGAAACCTTGGGCGCCGGCATTGGCGATTCGCTGTTCGGTTTTCGGGTCTACCCGGCCGCGCCGCTGGCTGCGGTGATGCAGAGCCAGCGCTGGATGCGCCGCTTCGACTTCGACACCGAAGCCGTGGTGCGCCTGGCCTGGCGCGGTGTCAAACCAGTGAACCTGGACGCGCCGGTGAAATACCTGACCGCCGCAGACGGCGGTGTTTCACACTTCAAGTACGGCCGCGACAACCTGCTGCTGACGTGGATGCATACCAGGCTGATGGTCGGCTTTGTATTGCGCCTGCCGGGGCTGCTGTGGCGCCGCGTGGCACGGCAACCGCCCTTTCAGACGCTGGACAGTGCCTGATGCTGTAAACCTGATGCTGTAAACCTGAACCTGCCAACAGCGGCGAGCTAACGTCAGGCCGGGGCCGCTTCCAGGGCCGACTGCTGCAAGCCCTGCGCAAGAACCTCTACCGGCGGGAAGAGCATCGCGTGGGCGCCCTGCAGCGTGCCACCGGTGTCTTGCAGCACGGCCTGCAGGGCGCTGCCGTCCAGCGCCGGGTAGTCGCTGTGGCCCCGCTGCAGCACTTCGGTGGCCAGTTCACGCAGGCGCTGCGTGGTCTGGCGCATGCGCTGCAAAAAGCCGTCAGCGTCCAGCGTGTCGTACAGGCTGCCGTTCAGGTCCACCAGCCAGGGCATGGCTGCCTGGTCCAGCATCACCGGCAGGTTGCGTTTCTGGCTGTGCGTGCCCCAGTCTCGCAGGTAAGCCTGCACGGCCAGGTTCAGGCGCTGGCAAATGGCCAATTCACTGCGCAGTTTTGAGAGCAGGCGCAGGTCGGTGGCACGGCCATGGAAATACAGCTGCGCCAACAGGCTCCAGTACAGCGTGTAGTCCCAGATGATCTTCACGGGCAGCACTTCGGGGTCGCCAAACAGCGGGTACTGGTCGACATACAGCGCCAGGGTGCTGTCGTAGAACGAGCGGAACACCTGTTCATACAGTTGCGTGTGCGCCGCCAGCGGCTGGCCGGCATGGTCACGGGCTATCAGATCGGTGATGTAGGTGTTGCCCAGCGCGATGAAGTCACTGCCGGGCGAATAAAAGGGGTCGAGAAAGCGCCCGGCTTCGCCCGCCAGGGCCCAGCGCTGGGTTGAAAAAACCTGTTTGCAGTCGTAAGAGAAGCGCTTGAAAAAAGCAAAGTCCTGCAATTTGTCGCGCAGGCCGTCCAGGTCCTGAAACAAGCGTGGCTGAAATTCTTGCAGCCACTGCAGGGCGCGGTCAAAGGTGTTCATGCGCGCCAGCGGGTGCATGCGCGGGTCGGCCACGATGCCCACCGAATGTGAACCCGAGGCCAGCGGTATCAACCACACCCAGTAGCCCGCACCCACCAGGTGGTTGGTGGACAACCATCGCTTGGGCGCCACACAACGCGCGGCCCAGGCCGGGTCGTCAGACCAGCCATCCACCTTCACGTGCTGGCCGATGCGAAACCACACCGCATGCGCCGGGTGCGCGTTGTCCTGCGCCAGGTTGAGTTTCTTTTTCAACAAGCTGGCGCGCCCGCTGGCGTCCACCACCCAGGGTGCGTGGGCTTCGTGGCGGCTGCCGTCGGCGCCTTGCCACGACACCTGGTGCGCAGCGCCGTCAGCCAGCACCACCTGGCGTACGGTAGCGCCGTCCACGAAACGCGCACCCTGCCGCTGCACTTCGTGCCCCAGAAAGTTTTCAAAGATGCCACGGTCAATCTGCCAACTGCCCACTGGCAAGGTGGTGCTGGCGCCCAGTTCAGTGACCTGTGTGATGTCGGTCTGGCCTTCGCTGAAGAAAAATCGAAAGCCGAACTTCTTCAACTGGCTGTCCATCAGGTGCGGCTTCAAGCCCAGCACCTGTTCAAAGTAATGGGCGCCAATTTCCACTGTCGATTCACCCACCTTGTAGGCAGCCTCTGGCACCGGGTGCTGGCGCCGCTCAATCACCAGCACATTCAGGCTGGGTAGGCGCTGGCGCAGCTGCAGCGCAAGCGTCAAGCCGGCAAGGCCACCACCCAGGATGACCACGTCGTGCTGGCTGGGGGTGAGGGCGGGGGCGGGGCGCCTGGTCTTGTGCTTGCATGATGGGTAACGGGTGGTGTGGAAGAGTCACGGCGAGGCCGGGCTTTAGCGAAATTGCGTGTGCTGATGCGTGTGCAGATGCCTGTGCAGATGCGGGCGCAGTTGCAGGTGCAGCTGGGTGCCTGTCGACAGCGGCATCGTCAGCTGCGCCCTGCGGCCCATCGCCAGGGCTTCAAACAGCGGCAACGCCGATGCCATCGCATTGTCCGCCAGCGCCTGCGCTGCGGCACTGTGCAACTGCATGGGCTGGGCGGCACCCGGCGCGGCGTCAAGCTGCAGCCACCAGCGCGTGCGCGGGCTGGCCGCAGGCGCCAGCAACAAAGCCAGGCCCAGCAAACCACGGCTGCTGTTCACACTGGCCAGACCACCGCAGGCCGCTGTGTCATAAGCCACCAACAGCACCGGGCGCTGTTCGGCCTGGCACTGCACGGCAGCCTCCAACAAGCCGGCTGCAAAGCTGTACCCGTGGGCCGACAACGCGGTGCTGGGGCCCTGGCTGCCACTGCCGATGGCCCAGTAGCCCGAAGCCGCGTTGTGCACCGAATGGTGAAAACGCGTCGGCGACAGCAGCAGCGGGTTGGCCGCCAGCGTGGTGCACAAGGCGTCGGTGATGGGCAGGTCGCCATGGCTGGAGACAAACACGCTGGCCAGGTCTGCGGTGCCAGCTCCCACAGCGATACCGGCCTGGGCCAGGGCCTGGCTGGCCACTTCCAGCGCCACCAGCACGGTGTCGGGCGCGCGCCGCCTTTCGTTGGCGGCCAGCAGCGTGGGGGCCGGGCGTGGTTGGGGTGCAGCCGCGGCCCCGGGCCCGCCATCGCCCCCTGAGTGCTGCAAGGCCTGTGCCGCCAGCGCCCAGCCCGGAAGGGACGGACTCCACAGCGCCACACCGTCGATGCAGAGTTCAACCCTCATGACGCCGGCCCGAAAAGCAGCACGGCGTTGTTGCCACCAAAGCCAAACGCATGCACCGCGGCCAGACGCGCCGGGCGCTGTGTTTGCGGCAGCAGCCGCAGCTGCTGTTGAAAGATGGCAGGCAGCGTGTGGTCGACCACGGTGGTGCCCGGGCTGCCGGCCAGCAGGCCGTCCTGCACCGCCAGACAGCAGGCCAGTGCACCCAGCATGCCGGCAGCGCCCATCGTGTGACCGGTGCAGCCCTTGGTGGCGCTGGCATGGGCCTGCGGCGCGCAGCAGCGCGCCACCAGCTCGGCTTCCACGGCGTCGTTCAACGGCGTGGCGGTGCCGTGCAGACTGATGTAGTCAATGGCTTGGGCCGTTGCAGCCGCATCCCCATTCGCTCGGACCAGCGCGGCCTGCAGGGCCCTTTCGGCACCCAGACCTTGCGGGTGCGGACTGGACATGTGGTGTGCGTCGTTTGCTTCGCCATAACCCCGCAACTGCACTGCATGTTCAGTGCCTGCAGCCGGCCGCTGCAACAGCACAAAACCTGCGGCCTCACCCACACTGATACCGCACCGCTGCGCGTCGAAAGGCTGGCAGGCACCGGGCGACACCAGCTGCAGCGCTTGAAAGCCAAACAACACACTGTCACACAGCGCGTCCACACCACCCACCACCACGGCATCCACCAGGCCCATCTGCAACCAGCGCGCAGCCTGTGCAAAAGCTTTGGCGCTGGAAGAACAGGCCGTGGACACCGTCACAGCCGGCCCTTCCAAGCCCAGCGCTGCTTGCACAAAAGCAGTGACGGCGTGGATGTTGTTGAGCCTTTCACTGCGCACGGCAGGCGGAAAACGGCCCTGGGCATCCAGGTTTCGGTAGGCCTGTTCAGACACGCCGAGGGTGGATGCCGACGTGCCCAGCACCAGGCCCACACGGGCCGCACCAAACTGCTGGCAGGCTTTGCGGGCGGCTCCCAGCAGATCGTCGGCCTGCAGCCCCAGCCAGGCCAGCCGCGTGGCGCGGCAGTCCCAATGCAACAGCGCTGGCGGCAGCGCGCCGCTGTCCATCAGCCCAGGCACCGCACCCACCCAGGTGGGCAGTGGTGTGGATGTGAAGGTGTTGGGCCGCAGCGCCGAGCGGTTGTTGCGCAGGTGTTGTGCAAAGGCCTGCAAGCCAACGCCCGCAGCGCAGGCCAGCGACTGTGCCACCACCGCCATCGGCGTAAAGCCTGGTGCGCCCGCTGTGGCTTCCAACCAGTTGCCCGTCTTCATGCGGCGCAGCGGCCTGGCAGCAGCCCTTGCTCGCGCCCACGGTCCAGCCACTGGCCCCACAGTGCGCGCCAGGGCGGCCAGTCGTGGCCACCCGGCGCCGTGTGCACCTGCTGCGACGGCAAAGTCTGTGCCATCACCGCATGGCCGGCCGCAAAACGGTCATCCAGCCCATAAGCCAGGTGCACCGGCGGTGCACCGGGTGGGCGCTGCACCAGCCAGCGCCACAACGCATGGTCACCGTCGCTGCCGTTGCGCGGCTGCGAGCTCTGCAACCATTGCTGCAAGCTCTGGCCTTGTGCACGTGCTGCGCCGATTTCCTGCACCAGGGGCTGCCGGCCCAGGTAGGGCGCGATGGTGAACAGACCTTCAACCATGCCGGGGTGCCGCAGCGCATAGCCCATGGCGGCATAACCGCCCAGTGATATGCCAGCCAACCAAACACGCTGCCAACCCTGCGCACGCGCGGGCACCATCACGTCGTGGTGCAAGCGATCGAACAAACTGCCGTCGTAGACGTAGCCCAGATGGCTGTCCACCAGGGCCACGTCCACCGCCAGTTTGCGCTGGCGCACCGCACGCACAAAACCTTCATGCTGCAGTTCTTCCAGCGTCATGTGGGCGCCGGGCAGCAGCACCAGCAACACGTCAGCGCGCGTGCTGCAAGCGTCCAGGTCGTACAGCACGTTCATGGCCACGGGGCTGGGCCGCCACAGCGCGCCGCAGCCCGACGCCAAAGGGGCCAGCGCTGCAGCCGCCCAGCTGGCAAAAACGGCGGCGCGGCGCTGCACGGGGTGGGGCTGCCGCTCAACCAGCGTGGCGCTTCAACGAACGCCGGCTTCGCTGGCGCTGTGGATGATCCAGATCAGGTGCGTGTTGGCATCCCAGCCAAAACCAGCACCGCTGGCAAACAGCAGCCTCCCCTGGCCTTTGTAGACCACTTCGTACCGGTAGCGGTCGGACCCGAAATAAAACGGGATGAAGGCCTTGCCGGTGATGTGTGCACCCTGGTCGCTGGGCTCGCCCATGATCGAACGCACTTCCGACGCCGACATGCCGATCTTCAGCTGCGCCAGCTTGCTGCCCGGTGCTGGTTTGCCGGTGATCTCGCCTTCCCAGTCGTTCAGCCCTTTGACTTTCTGGCCGTAACCGGCTTCGACCTTGCGCGGGTCGGTGACCTCACCACGGTCGTTCATGCCGGGGCCGATTTTGTTGGCCTTGGCCGGGGCTGCAGGGGATGCGGCCGCGGTGCTGGTGCTGTCGCTTTTGGTGCCGCCCGTGCTGCCGCAGCCCGCAATCAGTGCTGCGGCGCACAGCGCCACCGTGGCGGTAAACGGATGGGTCAAAGTGGTCATGCTGCGCCCTCCTGGCGTGGGTTGATAGTGATTGACCATGGAAATGGTAGCTGCCCGCAGGCACGCTCAGCGCTGGCAACTGTGGGGGGCAGCGGCCAACTACGCCACAGGATGCACACGACAGCCCTCTTCAACACAGCCCGCCGTTGACCGAAATCACCTGGCCGGTGATGTAGGCCGCATCGGGGCTGGCCAGAAAGCCCACCAGCGCGGCCACTTCGTCGGGTGTGCCGGCACGCTGCACGGGCACCAGGCGCTTCACCATCTCGGCATCAAACGCACCCCCAGCACCGGTGGCCATGGGCGATGCGATGATGCCCGGCGCGATGGCATTGACCGTGATGCCGCGGCTGGCCACTTCCAGCGCGAGCGCCTTGGTGGCACTGTTCAGCGCGCCTTTGGCGGCGGCGTAGTTCACCTGGCCGCGGTTGCCGGCCAACGCGGCCACCGAAGACACATTGATCACGCGCCCCCAACGGGTGCGAATCATGGGCAGCATCAGCGGCTGCGTGACACGAAAAAAGCCGTGCAGCGAAACATCGATGACACCGTACCACTGCGCCGGTTTCATGGCCGGGAACACGGCATCGTCATGGGTGCCGGCGTTGTTGACGATGATCTGCACCGGCCCACCCTGCAGCAACATGGCCACGGCCTGCGCGGTGGCGGCGTCGTCGCCGAGGTCAAACACACAGGCTTCGGCCTGGCCACCGGCAGCGCGCAGTTCGTCGGCCAGCGTGTGCACGGCCTCGGGCCTTGAATGCCCGTGCAGCAACAGCGTGGCGCCCTGTGCAGCCAGCCGCCGCGCAATGGCGGCACCCAGC
>JANNMQ010000046.1:0-1522 GCA_031398045.1 Rubrivivax sp. | reverse complement strand
CCTTCCGACCTACATCGCAGCATTGGGTAACCGCTTAGGGCAAGTGGGTCTGGTGGTGTGCTTGGACAGCGGGGCCGGCAACTACGAGCAACTGTGGCTAACCACCAGTCTGCGTGGCATGGTCAGCGGCGTGCTGAAGGTGCAGATCTTGAGCGAGGGCATCCACAGCGGCGATGCCAGCGGCCTGGTGCCCAGCAGCTTTCGCATCTTGCGCCATGTGCTGGACCGGCTGGAAGACAGCGCCAGCGGCGAATTGCTGCCGCAGAGTTTTCACTGTGAAGTTCCGGCGTCGCGCCTGGCGCAGGCGCAAGCCACCGCGGCCATCCTAAAAGAAGAGGTGTGGAAGCGCATGCCCTGGGCCTGCGGTGCTGACGGCGGTGCCACGCTGCCCACCACCACCGACCCCGTGCAGGGGCTGATCAACCGCACCTGGAAACCGACACTCAGCGTCACCGGAACCGATGGTTTCCCGCCGCTGTCCAGCGCCGGCAATGTGCTGCGGCCCTACACCGCCTTCAAGCTCAGTCTGCGCCTTCCGCCGCTGGTGGACGGCCATGCTGCCAGCTTGAAACTGAAGGCGCTGCTGGAAGACAACGCGCCTTACAACGCCAAGGTCACCTTCCACCCCGACGGCCGCGCGGGTGCCTTGGGGGCCACCGGCTGGAACGCACCCGAACTGTCGGGCTGGCTGGAAGGCGCGCTGAACGCGGCTTCAAACACCCACTTTGGCGCGCCGCTGGGCTACATCGGCCAGGGCGGCACGATCCCGCTGATGAGCCTGCTGGGCCAGGCTTTCCCGAAGGCACAGATGATGGTGTGCGGCGTGCTGGGCCCGAAGAGCAATGCCCACGGCCCGAACGAGTTTCTGCACGTGCCCTACGGCAAAAAGCTGACGGCAGCGGTGGCACAGGTGATTGCGGCCTGCCCCTGACGGCAGGGGCCTTGTGTGGCCTTTTCAGGTGCTTGAAGCCGCACTTGCTGTGCGGCGTGCTTTCCAGGCCCCAAACAGCACCACCATGCCGGGCACCAGAATCAGCGCCCAGATGATCAGCGACAGGTTTTTTTGCACCCAGGGCAGGTTGCCAAACAAGTAGCCCGCCAGCGTGATGCCACACACCCACAGCACGGCCCCGCCCACGTTGTACAGCGTGAAGGTGCTGCGGGTCATCTGCGCCACACCGGCCACGAAGGGCGCAAACGTGCGCAGGAATGGCATGAAACGCGCCAGCACGATGGTGATGCCGCCGTACCGTTCATAAAAGTTGTGCGTGCGGTCAAACGTGGCGCGGTTGAACCAGCGTGAGTTTTCCCAGCCAAACACCCGCGGGCCCAAGTGGCGCCCGATGCTGTAGTTCACCTGGTCACCCAAGATGGCCGCCATCGTCAGCAGCAGCATGGCCAGCGGCAGGCTCATCAGGCCCAGCCCGCACAGCGCACCCACCACAAACAGCAGCGAATCGCCGGGCAGGAAAGGCATCACCACGAGGCCGGTCTCCACAAAGATGATCAGGAACAGCAGCGC
>JANNMQ010000035.1:0-2937 GCA_031398045.1 Rubrivivax sp. | reverse complement strand
GTTTTGCCCACCTGTCCATCGAAGACAACCTGATGACCGGCGCCTACACACGCAAGGACGGCAAAGCCGAAGTGGCCAAGACACTGGAAAAGGTCTACAACTACTTTCCGCGCTTGAAAGAACGCCGCGCTTCGCAAGCCGCCTACACCTCGGGCGGTGAGCAGCAGATGTGCGCCATCGGTCGCGCCTTGATGGCGAACCCGAAGATGGTGCTGCTGGACGAACCCAGCATGGGTCTGGCGCCACAGATCGTCGAAGAGGTGTTCGAGATCGTGAAGGACCTGAACCAGCGCGAGAAGGTCACCTTTTTGCTGGCCGAGCAGAACACCAACATGGCGTTGCGTTATGCCGACTACGGCTACATCCTGGAAAACGGCCGCATCGTGATGGATGGTGTTGCCAAGTCGCTGCGCGAAAACGAAGACGTCAAAGAGTTCTACCTGGGCATGGGCGGTGGCGACCGCAAGAGCTTCAAGGGCGGCAAAAGCTACAAGCGGCGCAAGCGGTGGTTATCTTGACCACCCCCGCAGCGGCTGCGCCGCTTCCCCCCCCAGGGGGGCCGAGCCCGGACACATACGGTCCAGTGGACCGTATGTGCCTGGCGAGGGGCGCGAGCTCTGCGACCGCGCGGCCTGCAAGGCCACGCTGGCGGCCCGGCGAAGCCGGTTCCGCGGCGTGTGCTGGAGGGGTCGCCTTGCTTCGCAACGCTCTGTGGGTGGTGTGCACATGACTGACGAACTGGGTGGCTTTGCACCACCACCCTTTAACGCCGACAGCGCCCTGCTGCAGATCAAGCGCAGCCTGCGCGACATGAAGCTGGCTGAACGCGGCAAGGGGTTTGACCTGCGCGGCAAGCCGGTGCTGGAACTGGCTGTGGAGGGTGAGCAGATCCAGGTGCGCGTGGCCCGCAAGCTGGCGCTGACGCCGGATTGGGACCGGCTGGTGGTGGGCAGCGCGGCCGGTCAACGCAAATTCATCGACGACGTCAAACGCCGGCTGGAACGCTGGGAACGCGAAGACTGAGTGCGGCGCCTGTCGGACGCCCGTCAACATGCAAACACCGCCTACGGGAGTGGCGCCATGAACACATCACCACCTGAACCCGCGCTGGAGCAGCGCGCACCCGGCGTCCGCGAATCGGCCTTGATGGCGGCGCTGCCGGGCCTGGTCTGCGCAGCCCAATCCTTGCCGGCCTACGCGGAACGTCTGGCAGAGATCAACGCCCAACTGGTGCAGTCACGTGCTGCATTGGCGCGCTTGCCGGTCACGCGCAAGCACGAACTGTTTGAGCGCCAACAGGCAAACCGCAGCGGCAGCGACGCCTTCGGCGGTTTTTCAGCCATCGGCTGGGCAGCGCAGCGCGCACTGCGGCCTGCGCAGCGCGTTTTTCAATCACCAGGCCCCATCTACGAGCCCGAGGGACACACGGCCGACTACTGGCGCAGCGCGCGCGCCATGCGCGCTGCAGGTTTTTTGGCCGGCGACTTGGTGCACAACAGTTTCAGCTACCACCTGACACCCGGTGCCTGGATCATGGAAAGCGGCGCACTGGCGCTGGGTTGCACGGTGTTTCCAGGCGGCGTGGGCAACACCGAATTGCAGCTACAGGCGATGGAACACCTGCGGCCCGATGCCTACGCGGGCACGCCCAGCTTTCTGCGCATCCTGATCGAAAAGGCGGCCGAGACGGGCCTTGCGCTGCCCAGCCTGAAAAAGGCCCTGGTCAGCGGCGAGGCCTTTCCACCCAGCCTGCGCGACTGGCTGCTGGAACGCGGCATTCAGGGCTACCAGGCCTACGCCACGGCCGAGGCGGGTGTCATTGCCTATGAAACCAGCGCCCGCGCCGGCCTGGTGGTGGACGAGGGCATCATTCTGGAAATCGTGCGCCCAGGCACCAACGACCCCGTACCTGATGGCGACGTGGGCGAGGTGGTGGTCACCGTGCTGAATGCCGATTACCCCATGGTGCGCCTGGGCACCGGCGACCTGAGCGCGGTGATGCCGGGCCAATGCCCCACGGGCAGAACCAACACCCGCATCAAGGGTTGGATGGGCCGCGCCGACCAAACAGCCAAAGTGCGTGGCATGTTTGTGCACCCCAGCCAGGTGGCTGAGGTGCTGAAGCGCCACCCCGGCCTGGGTCGGGCGCGGCTGCTGGTGGAAGGCGAGATGGCCAACGACCGCATGACCCTGCACGTCGAAAGCGCCGACGCACCTGCGGGCCTGGCAGACAGCCTGGCCAACGCTGTGCGAGAAGTGACCAAACTGCGTGCCGACATCGTGCTGGCGGCCCCAGGCTCGCTACCGAACGACGGCAAGGTGATCGAAGACAAGCGCAGCTACGCCTGAAGTCCATCGGTTGCAGGGTCCGCCAGGCAACCCTGTTCGGCCTGCCTTTTCTACGTGTTTTCCACGCCAGCCCTGTCATCGCACCTGGCTACGATCCGTTAAGAACGCGCTTTGCTTTCCCACCTTCCATCGGAGACACCCTGCATGAAGTCCTCTGTTTTCACACGCCTGACCGCTGCCATGGCAGCCACGCTGGTGGCGGGCGCCGCCGCTGCCGCTTACCCTGAGAAACCCATCACCATCGTGGTGCCTTTCGCTGCCGGCGGCCCCACCGACAAAGTGGCACGCGACTTCGCCGAAGCCATGCGCAAACCCCTGGGTGGCGCCACATTGGTGGTTGAAAACGTGGGTGGTGCGGGTGGCACGCTGGGTGCGGCCAAAGTGGCCAAGGCATCGGCTGATGGCTACACCATTCTGCTGCACCACATTGGCATGTCCACGTCGCCAGGCCTGTACCGCAAGCTGACCTACAACACGCTGGACGACTTCGAGTATGTCGGCATGGTCAACGACGTGCCCATGACCCTGCTGGGTCGCAAGACCCTGCCAGCAGCGAACTTCGCCGAGTTGACCAAATGGATCAATGAC
>JANNMQ010001104.1:0-1702 GCA_031398045.1 Rubrivivax sp. | reverse complement strand
GCGGTACTGCGTGTAGCTGTTCTTGATCGAGTTAGAGCCGCCCGTCAGGTGCATGCCAAACAGCGGGTCTTGGTAGGCGGCGTCGTTGGTGCCGCTTTGGCTGCGCACCAGGCGCCAGTCGGCGTCCAGCTCCTCGGCCAGGATCATCGGCAGGCCGGTTTGCACCCCCTGGCCAAACTCCAGGCGGTTGATGGTCACGGTGACCTCACCGTTGCGGGCGATTTGCACAAACGCCGAGGGCTGCTGGGTGGGCTTGAGGGCCTCTAGCGGCTTGGCCGCGCCGTCGGCCTGCGCCATGGCCAGATGGGGAAAGGCACCGAGCGCCAGGCCACCGACGCCGGCCATCTTCAGAAAGCTGCGGCGCGGCAGCGTGGCGGTTGGGCTGGCGTGGTCGCGTTCCAGCAGGTGCTGCAGGGCGCGTGGCAACTCGCTGGGGACCATGGGGATGGGCATCATGACGGGCACTCCTTCAGGCCAGGGTTTTGGCCGCATCGGCCACGGCAGCGCGGATGCGTGCGTAAGTGCCGCAGCGGCAAATATTGCCGGCCATGGCCGAGTCGATTTCAGCTGCCGTGGGTTGTTTGCCTTTGGGCTGGGCCTTCAAAAACGCGGTGGCGCTCATGATCTGGCCGCTTTGGCAATAGCCGCACTGCGCCACGTCATGCTTGACCCATGCGTTGTGGACGGCCGTACCGACGGGATCACTGCCACTGGTCGCTGATTCAATGGTGGTGATCCTCTTCCCTTCAGCGGCGGAGATGGGCGTGATGCACGAGCGGATGGCTTGACCGTCCAGGTGCACAGTGCAGGCGCCGCATAGGGCAGCGCCGCAACCGAACTTGGTGCCGGTCATGCCCAGATTGTCGCGAAGAGCCCACAGGATGGGGGTGCCGGGGTCGGCATCGACGGTGTGCTCACGGCCATTGATGGTGAGTGCGCTCATGGTGTATCTCCCGACTGAAAACTGCCTGCGGTGGATTTTGAAAGTTCCTCGAAGGCGTGCACTGCCTTCAGCCGTGCCTCAACCGCCGGCGCAATCACCTCCATGGCGTCACCCCCCGCCACAAACAGGCGCGGCGGCACTTCCATGCCGGCAAGCTGCACCAGGACTTCACCCAGTTTTGCCGGGTCACCCGGCTGCTTGCCGGCATAAACGGACCACATCTCCTCAGCCGCTACTTCTGTCGCGGCATAGTCGTCGATGCGTGTGCTTGGCCATTTGACGTTGGCCGAGTCCAGCAAGTCTGTCCGAAAGAAACCCGGCTCCACGCAGGTGATCTTGATGCCGAACTTCCCGACCTCTTCGGCCACGGCCAGTGAAAGACCTTCCACGGCGAACTTGCTGGCGCCATAGGCGCTGCAGTGCATCAGGCCGACAACGCCAGCGACCGAACTCATGTTGATGATGTGCCCGGAGCGCTGCTGGCGCATCACGGGCAGTGCGGCCCGCATGACGTGCATCACGCCCCAGAAGTTGGTTGCAAACTGGCGCTCAATGTCTTGCGTTCCCAGCTCTTCGAAATTGCCGATCAGGCTGTAACCTGCATTGTTCAGGACCACGTCGATGCGTCCGAACCGCTTTATCGCCTGGGCCACAACGGCCCCTGCCTGCGCCTCGTCAGAGACATCCAGCTGCAGAACCTCCAGGTTCTCGTTGGCCTCATTGCCCAGCGCGCTGCGCAGTTTCTGCAGCTTCCTGCCG
>JANNMQ010001099.1:0-1606 GCA_031398045.1 Rubrivivax sp. | reverse complement strand
CCGCTGGAAGCCAAGCTGCGCGCCATGCGCGACGCCGGCTTTGGCCAGGTGATGCTGAGTGCCCGCGACGTGGTGGGCCACCCCGAAGGCCTGGACGCGGCCGTCAAAGCCGTGCGCAGCAGTGGCCTGCGTGGTACTGGTTTTCAAGTGCTGCGCGACTTTGAAGGCCTGTCGGGCACGCTGCACGACTACAAGGTGGACATCGCCAAGAGCATGATCGAGATGTGCGCCGCGCTGGGCTGCAAGGTGTTGCTGGCCTGCAGCAGCACCAGCCGCCACGCCACCAGCGACACCGCCACGCTGGCGCGTGACCTGCGCAAGCTGGCCACGCTAGCCATTCCTTATGGCATCAAGGTGGCTTATGAAGCGCTGTCCTGGGGCCGTACCGTCAACCGCTTCACGCAGGCCTGGCAAATCGTTGACGAAGCGAACTGCCCCAACCTGGGCATGGGGCTGGACTCTTTCCACATCTTTGCCGCCAAAGACAACCTGGACGACCTGGACCTGCTGGACCCGCAGCGCATTTACCTGGTGCAGTTGTCCGACTTCATGTGGCAGGAAACACCCACCTTTGAAGAGCGCATGACCACGGCGCGCACCTTCCGCGTGTTCCCCGGTGAAGGGGTGCACAGCGAAGAACTGGCTCGGCTGGTGGTGGCGCTGGACCAACTGGGCTACCGCGGCGACTACAGCTTCGAAGTTTTTAACGACGACTACCAGCAACTGCCGCTGCCGGTGGTGGCCGAACGAGCCCGGCGCGCCGCCGTGTGGCTGGCCGAAGACGTGCTGCAACGGTCGGTTCCGCTGGCCATGGCAGCGCCTCGCCAGCCGCGCGGCTGAAGGGCCTTCAGCACCAGCCCCGGTGCGGCGGGGCGCGCATTGGTGCAAGATGCCAGCCATGACCACACTTTCCGTACTCGATCTGGCCCCCATCGTTGAAGGCAGCACGGCGGCGCAGGCCATCGCCAACAGCCTGTCGCTGGCCCAACACGCTGAAACCCACGGCTACCACCGCTTCTGGTTGGCCGAACACCACAACATGGAAGGCCTGGCCTGCAGCGCCACCGCGGTGCTGGTGGGCCACATCGCACAGGGCACCAAAACCATACGGGTGGGCAGCGGCGGTGTGATGTTGCCCAACCACGCGCCGCTGGTGGTGGCCGAACAGTTCGGCACCCTGGCCACGATGTACCCTGGGCGCATCGACCTGGGCCTGGGCCGGGCGCCCGGCACCGACCAACCCACGATGCGCGCGCTGCGCCGCACGCTGGCCAGCGCCGACGAAGACGGATTCCCGCAAGACGTGCTGGAACTGCAGGCCTACCTGGCACCGGCTGATCCCAAAACCCAGACCAGCAGCATGGTGCGCGCCATTCCCGGCCAAGGCACTGAAGTGCCCATCTGGCTGCTGGGCAGCAGCACCTACAGCGCGCAGCTGGCGGCCTACCTGGGCCTGCCCTTTGCCTTTGCATCACACTTTGCGCCCGACCTGCTGCTGCAAGCGCTGCAGCTGTACCGCAGCACCTACCGGCCCAGCGCACGCTGGCCCACGCCCCCTGCGATGGTGGCTTGCAACGTGGTGGTGGCCGACACCGACGAAGACCCC
>JANNMQ010001089.1:0-5574 GCA_031398045.1 Rubrivivax sp. | reverse complement strand
TGGCAGCCCATCCCCCATCCCGATCTTGCCGCCAGCGACAGCGCTGGGGCCTGTTGCTGCTTGTGCTGGGCATGCTGGCCGCCTGCAAACCTGCAACCGGGCCGGGCCATACCCCCGATGCTGCTGCAGCCGCACGCGCGCTGCCTTTGGCTGACGCAGCGCGCCACAAGCTGCAACAAGGCGACGCGCCGGGCGCCTTGCTGCAGTTGCAAAACGCCCTCAAAGCCGACCGCTCGGTGCCTGCGCTGCACCAGCTGCTGGGCCAGGTGCAATGGGCGCTCGGCGACGTGGTGGCCGCCGAAGCCGCCTACTCCGACGCGCTGCGCCTGGGCGCCGACCGCAACGAATTGGTGCTGCCGCTGGCAGCCGCCCTGATCGCACAGGGCCAGCCGCAGGCGCTGTTGGACCAGCCGCGCCTGACCGACACCGGCTTGGTGCCGCACGTGCGCCTGCCGCTGCTGTTGATGAAAGCCGAAGCCGCGGGCGACCTGAGCACCAGCCCCGCGCAGTGGACCGCTGCGCTGCGCCACATTGAAACCGCGCGCAGCATCGACGCCGCACAGCCCGCCCTTTGGCTGGCCGAGTCCCGCGTGCGGCTGCGCATGGGGCAGCCTGAAACTGCCCTTTTGTCTGCCGACAAAGCCATGGCGCTGGCGCCTCTGCTCGCAGCCGTTGTGGCACAGCGCGCCAACGTGGCGCTGGCGCTGGGTGAACACACCGCGGCGCTGGCCTTGTACGAACGCGCCATCGCCGCAGAGCCCAACAGCCCTGCCGCCCATGAAGCCCGGGTAGCCCGCGCTGGGTTGTTGCTGGAAGACCGTGCCGGCGCACCCGTCAGCGCCGCGGCTGCCGCCGCCGTCGACGAGCTGGCCAAGGCCGCTGCGGGCGACCCGCGTGTCGGTTTCCTTACCGCCCTGCTGGCCGAACGCCAGGGCCGCGCAGAAGCCGCGCGCGCCGCGCTGGCGGCGGTGGCGCAGACGCTGCTGCGTGTGCCCCCCGAGGCGCTGCGCTATCGCCCCCAGCTTTTGATGCTGGGTGGCCTGGCCCACCTGGGGCTGGGCGAAACCGACAAAGCCCGCGTGCATCTGGAAGCCGCACAACGACTGGCGGCCAGCGCCGGCCCGGCCGCGCGTTTGATTGCGCTGTCGCACCTGTCTGAAAACAACCTCGAACGCGCCATCACGGTGCTGGAAGCCCATCTCAAACAGCACCCGCTGGACGAGCAGGCGATGCTGGTGCTGGTGGGCACGCAGCTGGCGCTGGGCCGCCACACCCGCGCCATCAGCCTGTTGCAAGAGACGCTGGCGCGCCAAGAGAGCCCGGCCCTGCGCGGCATGCTGGCCGCAGGCAACGCCAGCATCGGCGGCTTGCAGGCGGCGCAGGCCGAACTGGCGCTGGCGCTGAAGGGCTCGCCCGGCAACCCGGGGCTGCTGGCAGCGCTGTGCGCGCTGCAGCTGCACAGTGGCCAGCCCGCCAAGGCGGTGCAAAGCGCACAGACCCTGGCGCAGCGTGAAGCCGCCAACCCCGGCTGGCAGCAACTGCTGGGTGTGGCTCAGGTGCGCCATGGCCAGGACAGCGCTGCGCGCAGCGCCTTCGAGGCCGCCACGCGGCTGGACCCCGCTTTTGCCGCGCCCCACGTGGCCTTGGCGAGGCTGGACGCCGCCGCCGGCGCGCTGGACGCCGCGCAGCAGCGGCTGCAGGCTCTGCTGCAGCTGCAGCCTCAGCATGCAGACGCCTTGTTTGAAATGGGCCGCCTGAGCCTGCAGCGACAACAATCCGCGCAGGCCCAGGCCTGGTTTGAAAAAGCCCGTGCCGCAGCCGGCAGCAACGACTTCCAGGCCACGCTGGCACTGGCCGACCTGCACCTGAGCCAGCGCCAACTGGCCGCCGCAGCAGCCGTGTTGCGCCCGTTGGTGCTGCGCCAGCCCGACAACCTGCTGGTGCTGCTGGCACAAGCCCGCCTGGCCCTGGCCGGCAATGACAACGTCGGCGCCAAAAACCTGCTGACGCGCGCCACCGGCAAGGCCGGCTACGAAGCCGGCGCCCTGGTGCAGGTGGCGGTGCTGCAGATGCAAGCCGAGCCGCCACTCGAAGCCGCTGCGACCGGGTCGTCGGGCGCGGCTTCAGGCGCCAGCCCGTCAATTGCCAGCCCATCACCCCTGAACCCGACAACGGGCGCGCAGTACGCACTGGAAAAGGCGCTGGCCGACAACCCCGAGCTGCTGGCGGCCCAGGCACTGATGGTGGACGTGGAACTGCGCCAGCGCGAATTCGAGCGCGCCCAAACGCGTGTGCAGCAACTGCTGGCCAGGCAGCCGCGCCTGGCTTTGGTGCACGCCTTGCAAGGTGACGTGGCCTTGGCCCGGGGCCAGTTGGCGCCCGCACTGGCAGCCTACCGCCGCGCCCATCAGCTGGAGCCCTCGGCAAGCCACCTGTTGCGTGTGCAGCGCACGTTGGCGCAGACCGACCCAGCCGCTGCCAACAGCTTGGCCAGCCAATGGCTGCAGCAGCACCCCAGCGACCACGCGGTGCGCCGTGTGCTGGCCGATGGCCAGGCCCGGCTGGGCCAGTACGCCGCCGCGCGGGCTTCTTACGAAACCATTGTCCAAGCGTTGCCGGGTGACGCCGAAACCCTGAACAACCTGGCCCATGTGCTGCTGTTGCTGAAAGACCCCGGCGCACGGGCGGTGGCAGAAAAGGCCCTGGAAGCGCAACCCGGCGCCGCCCACATCATGGCCACAGCCGGCTGGGCCAACATCCTGGCCGGTCAAACCGAACGCGGGATGAACTGGCTGCGCGCCGCGCGGGTGCGCCAGCCCGACAACGGCGACACCCGTTATTTCATGGCCGCAGCGCTGGCCCAGCAGGGCCGCAAGTCCGAAGCGCGGACGGAAGCTGCAGCTGCGCTCGCCGGCCTGGCGCAGGGCCGCGCTTTTGTGCATGCGCAAGACGCCGAGCGCCTGCTGGAAAGCCTGCGATGAACGGCAGTTGGCGATGGGCCATGACCATCGGCGCTCTGGCGCTGCTGGTTGCATCCATGCCCGCAGCGGCCCAGGGCACATGGATGCAGACCCAGTGCCTGGCAGGCACAGGCGCGGACAGCAGCTGCAAAGCCGCCCCCGCCTGGGGCCAAACCGGCCTGGACTATGTGCAGCGGTTGGCAGCCACAGCGGGGCCGGGCAACCTGGGCCTGAGCCTGGCCAAACCAGAAACATTGCCGGCCGCCAACGCAGCCCGCAGCCAGCTGGCGGCCGTCATGCTGGGCTACCTGAACAACGACCAACAAGCGGCCACCTACCGCTGGTTTGGCCCCGTGGTCCCGTCGGTATCGGGGCCCAGAGCGGCGCCCTTGACGGGCGCAACACTCAACGCTGCCGCCAGTGCACCAGCCAGCGCGCCGTCTGCCACAGCCAACTTGGCCACCCCGGCTTTGCACACCCTGTGGCTGAGCGGCGCACTGGGCGACGAGGTGCAGTCCCGCAGCGCCAGCTGGTGGCTGGCCAGCCCCTACCTGGGCACGACCGCACAAAACTTCGTCGACAACGGGGCCGACCCCTACCGCGTGTTGCGCTTTCTGGCTGCGCAATGCCCGCAATTGGAAGGCAAGGTGGCGCCCAACGCCTGGACCCGCTGCACCACACGGCAGGTGCCCGAACCCAGCTCTGCCGCGCTGGCCTTGGTGGCGCTGTTGATGACCGCAGTGGTGCGGGGCATGAGGGGCGTGCGGGGCGTGCCCGGCGTCAGCGCTCGAGGCGCAGCTGTGATCAACGCGCGCTGGAAGCCGGCGCGGGACGTTCAGGCGCCGTGCTGACCACCACTTCGGCGGCCCAGCGCCACGACTCGTCGGCCAGCGACTGCACGGCTTCCACACCACCAAAACTGTCGGCCCGCAGCTCGATGCTGGCGCTGTCGGCGGCGTCCAGCGCTTCGGCCAACGCCAGGTACTCGGCCAGCGGCCCCTGGCGGTGCAATAAAGCTTGCACCACCGGCTCGGGCAGGCGCAAGGGCGTCAAAGCATCGGCCAGCGGCAACTGCAGCAGCACCTCCAACAGCGACATCAAACCCATCGTGAACAGCGTTTGTGGCGCCGGGTGGTTTTGCATGCGGGCCAGGCCTTCCAACAGGCGGCCTCGTGCCAGCGCCATTTCCTGCACCGCACGCGAGGCCTGGCGCGAATCTGCCGCCGACAGCAGCAGCACACTGAGCCAACGCTGAAGGTCTTGCCGGCCCATCATCATCACCGCGGCATCCACCGATTCCACGTTGCTGCGCAAACCCAGCGCCGGGCTGTTGGCGTAGCGCAACAGCCGGTAGGACATCGCCACGTCAGCCCGCACGGCACTGGCCACCGTGTGCAGGTCGTGATCCAGGGCCAGGTGGTTCATCAGTTCGCAGATGCGGTAGGTGGCCGCACTCAGCGGCTTGGGTATTGACGGGCCCAGGCCGCGGTCCAACACACCACCCACCAGCGTAAAGCCGGCGCGCACCACACGTTCCACGTCGTCCAGGTGCAGCAAGCCGGTGGCCAGCAACGGCAGCGGCGCCCGCTGTTCGCGCCAGCGCTGGGCCGACAACAGCAGGGTGTCCAGGCCACCGGCCACAGCTTGCAGCAACACAAAGTCGGCCGCAGGGGCTTGGGCGGGCGGCCCGTCAGGCACACCCAACCGCACGCCACGCGCGCGCAACGCAGCTGCTGCTTCAGCGGGCAGTTGGGCCAAGTCGGGCACGCAGATCAGCGCGCCGCTGGTGGCCTGCTGCGCCACACCGGGCCGGGCCAGCGCGGCAGCACCCAAGGTCACCAGCACCAGTCGGCCCGACTTGCACAACGGCGCAGCGGCGGCCAGCAACAGCGCCTGGTTGGCAGCGCGGGCTTGTGCCGCAGCGGCGTCGGCGCGCAGCGCCAGGCGCTGCTCCAGCGCAGGCGGCAACAGCAGTTCAAAACCAGCCACGCCGCCCTTGCTGCCCACCAGGGGGCGGCGAACACCGAAGGAGGGCGCCAGGGTTGGCGTGGGTGTTGATGGCGGCGGTGCAGCGGCGGCCGCGGCAATGGCCGCGCGGGCCAAGGATGCGGGGCTGGGCGCAGCAACGGTGGCGGCGGTTTTTGCCGGCGCCACGGGCCCACGGCCCATCAAGCGCGCAAACCAGCCGGCCATGGTGTTCCCTTCAGGCGCTGCGCGCTGCGGCCTGCCTGGTGCAAGCGGCCATCAATGTGCAAACACAGCATTTTCATCCTGCCATCGTGCCATGCCCGCCGCAGTGGGTGGGGCCACAGCAGCAGGGGCAACACCAGCCAAATCGACGCCTTTACTGCCGCGCGGTGACCCCGACGGTCTGGCGCTGGACGATCGACTGCCGCCGCGCACCGATGGCGCGCAGAAAAACCGATCGGCGCTGCCCTGTGGTCAGATGAGCTGCTGGCTGTCGTCGGCCAGCGGGGGCAAGGCCGTGGCGCGCGCCAGTGCGCTCGAGATTGTTTATTCGCGTCGCCATGTAGCCGATCGCGGGACGCGATACATCGAGCGACAGCTGTCTGGTCCAGTCGGATTCCACGCTCTCGACATGGTCAGCGCGAAG
>JANNMQ010001087.1:0-3026 GCA_031398045.1 Rubrivivax sp. | reverse complement strand
GCCGGGCGCTTCCTATCCGGCCTGCGCCGGCGCGGCGCCTGGCCGGACAGCGACGCCGTGGCCGTGTTCGGCCAGGACCCGCCGGCGCTGCTGGGCACCGGCCACGTCACGGCCGGCGAACTGATCCCCGGGCGGCTCCTGAGCCCGATCGAAATCCAGCAAATCCAGCGTTCACAAGAACCGAGTACCGAATGAGCAACAAGCAAATCCGCAACATCGCGATCATCGCCCACGTCGACCACGGCAAGACCACCATGGTCGACCAGTTGCTGCGCCAGTCCGGCACCTTCGCCGAGCACGAGAAGGTGGTCGACACCGTCATGGACAACAACGCCATCGAGCGCGAGCGCGGCATCACCATCCTGGCCAAGAACTGTGCCGTGAGCTGGAAGGGGATGCACATCAACATCGTGGACACCCCTGGCCACGCCGACTTCGGCGGCGAGGTGGAGCGCGCCTTGTCCATGGTGGACGGCGTGGTGCTGCTGATCGATGCGCAGGAAGGCCCGATGCCGCAGACCCGCTTCGTCACCAAGAAGGCCCTGGCGCTGGGCTTGCGGCCGATCCTGGTGGTCAACAAGGTCGACAAGCCGGGCGCCAGGCCCGACTACGTGGTCAACGCTGCATTCGACCTGTTCGACAAGCTCGGTGCCACCGATGAACAGCTCGACTTCCCCGTGGTTTACGCCTCGGGCATCAACGGATGGTCATCGCTCGAAGAAGGTCCGCCGAACGAGCAGTGGGGCCCCGACATGTCGGCGCTGTTCAACACCGTGCTCAAGCATGTGAAGCCGCAAGAAGGTGACCCTGCTGCGCCACTGCAGTTGCAGATTTCAGCCCTGGACTTCTCCACCTTCGTCGGCCGCATCGGCGTGGGCCGCATCAACGCCGGCACGGTCAAGCCGATGATGGATGTGCTGGTGATGGAAGGGCCGGACGGCAGGGCCGTCAAGGGCCGCGTCAACCAGGTGCTGACGTTCCAGGGCCTGGACCGGGTCCAGGTGGGCGAAGCCGGCCCGGGCGACATCGTGCTGATCAACGGTCTGACGGACATCGGCATCGGCGTGACCATCACCGACCCGCTGAATCCGGCACCGCTGCCGATGCTCAAGGTCGACGAGCCGACCCTGACCATGAATTTCTGCGTCAACACCAGCCCGCTGGCCGGGCGCGAAGGCAAGTACGTCACCAGCCGCCAGATCTGGGACCGCCTGCAAAAGGAACTGCAGTCCAACGTCGCGCTGCGGGTCAGCGAGACCGATGAGGAAGGCGTGTTCGAGGTCATGGGGCGGGGTGAGCTGCACCTGACCATCCTGCTGGAGAACATGCGCCGGGAGGGTTACGAGCTGGCGGTGTCCAAGCCGCGCGTGGTGTTCAAGGACGTCGGCGGCGTGCGCCACGAGCCGATCGAGCTGGTGACCGTGGACATCGAGGAGCAGCACCAGGGTGGCGTGATGCAGGCGCTGGGCGAGCGCAAGGCTGACTTGGTGAACATGGAATCGGACAGCCGCGGCCGTGCTCGCCTGGAGTACCGGATCCCGGCCCGGGGCCTGATCGGGTTCTCCAACGAATTCCTGAACCTCACTCGCGGCTCGGGCCTCATCTCCAACATCTTCGACCGCTACGAGCCCTTCATGGGCGAGATCGCCAGCCGCAAGAACGGCGTGCTGATCTCGATGGACGACGGGGAAATCTTCACCTACGCCCTGGGCAAGCTGGACGACCGCGGCCGCATGTTCGTGCGTGCCAACGACCCGGTCTACGAAGGCATGATCGTCGGCATCCACAGCCGCGACAACGACCTGGTGGTCAATGCAACCCGCACCAAGCAGCTGACCAACTTCCGCGTGTCAGGCAAGGAAGACGCGATCAAGATCACGCCGCCGATCGAGCTGACCCTGGAGTACGGCGTCGAATTCATCGAGGAAGACGAGTTGGTGGAGATCACGCCCAAGAGCGTGCGGCTGCGCAAGCGCCACCTGAAGGAGCATGAGCGCAAGCGCGCCGGGCGCGTGGGCGCCTGATGCATTGAGGCCGCACGCGGTCGACGACGTTTCGACCTTTGTCACCGCGGGCCCGGCCCGCCATCTACGGACCCCGGGTCGATCCGGGATGGCGCATTTGAGACTCACCCACACGAGAGCAGTGTTCCTGATGGTCGCGGTGACCCTGATGTGGTCGATCGCGGGCGTCGTCACGCGCCACCTGGAGCAGGCGCACAGCTTCGAGATCACGTTCTGGCGCAGCTTCTTCACCGTGCTGTCGCTGCTGGTCATCCTGCCGTTCTTCCAGGGGCGCGAAGTCTTTTCCAGGATTCGCAACGGCGGCAGGGCGCTGTGGGTCTCGGGTCTGTGCTGGAGCGTGATGTTCACCGCATTCATGCTGGCGCTCACGCTGACCAGCGTCGCCAACGTGCTGGTGACCATGGCGGTCGGGCCGTTCCTTACCGCCCTGATCGCGCGCATCTTCATCGGGCATCGGATTCCGGGCCGGACCTGGCTGGCCATCCTGGTGGCCGGGGCGGGCATAGCCTGGATGTACGGCGCGCAGATGGCAAGCGGACAGCTCACCGGCACGCTGGTGGCCTTGTGCGTTCCGTTGGCCGGCGCGATCAACTGGACGATCACGCAACGTTCGCACGCGCAGGGCCAGGATGTCGATCTGGTGCCGGCGGTGCTGGTGGGGGCGGTGCTGTCGTCCCTGGTGACGCTTCCGTTGGCCACGCCGTTCGCTGCATCGGCGCACGACATCGGCCTGCTGGCGTTGCTGGGCCTGGTGCAGCTGGCCATTCCCTGTGCGCTGTCCGTGATGTGTGCGCGCGTGCTGAAGGCTCCCGAAATTTCCTTGCTCGCGTTGCTGGAGGTGATCTTCGGCATCCTTCTGGCCTGGCTGGGGGCCGGCGAAGTGCCCACCGGCGCGGTACTTGCCGGCGGCGCCCTGGTGATCGGCGCGCTGGTGGTCAATGAGCTGGTCGGATGGAGGCAGCGCGCATGACCGGGAGGCGCCGTCGACATCACCGGCCCCAC
>JANNMQ010001048.1:0-1778 GCA_031398045.1 Rubrivivax sp. | reverse complement strand
CACCACCACCATGAAGCTGTCGACGATGTAGCCCTGGCCGAGGTCGGGGCCGACGTTGCCCACCTGGCTGAGCGCGCAGCCCGCCAGCCCTGCGATGCCGGCGCCAAGCGAAAAGGCATAGGTGTCGACACGCGCGGTGTTGACACCCATGCACGCGGCCATGCGGCGGTTCTGCGTCACGCCGCGCACGAACAGGCCCAGGCGCGTGCGTGAGATCAACAACGCCACACCCGCCAGCACCAGCGCTGCAAACACGATGATGGCCAGCCGGTTGTAGGGCAGCGTCAAGTTGGGCAGCACCTGCACACCACCGGACAGCCACGACGGGTTTTCGACACCCACGTTCTGCGCACCAAAGAGCGAGCGCACGGTTTGCATCAGGATCAGGCTGATGCCCCAGGTGGCGAGCAGCGTTTCCAGCGGCCGGCCGTACAGCCAGCGGATGACGGTGCGTTCCATCACTGCGCCCACCAGCGCCGCGGCCAGGAACGACAGCGGGATCGCGGCCACGATGTACCAGTCGAACCAGGCCGGCGGCAGCGACCTGAAGACGTTTTGCACCGCGTAGGTGGCATAGGCGCCGATCATCAACAACTCGCCGTGCGCCATGTTGATGACGCCCATCAAGCCGTAGGTGATGGCCAGCCCCAGCGCCACCAGCAGCAGGATGCTGCCCAGGCTGATGCCGGTGAACAGCACGCCCAGGCGTTCACCCCAGGCCAGGCGGCCGCGCACGCTGTCTATCGAAACCGCCATGGCGGCTTTCACTTCGGCGTCGGTTTCCGAAGCCATGCGGTCGGTCAGCAGTGAAGCCATGGCTGGCAACTGGCTGGCGCCCAGCAGCTTGGCCGCTTGCAGGCGCTTGTTCTTGTCGGTTGAAGACAGCAGCGCGGCTGCGCGCAGTTGTTCCAGCCGGGCTCTCAGGTCGGCGTCGGTTTCTGCAGCCAGCGCCTTTTCAATGATGGGCAGCTTGGCTTCGTCGACGCTGTCCTTTAACTCATTGACGGCCTTGCTGCGCAGTTTGACGTCGGGTGAAAAAAGCTGCAGCCCGGCCAGCGCGGCTTCCAGCTCCTGGCGCATGCGGTTGTTGTTGACGACGTCTTCGGCGTTGTCGGGCAACGGCGTGTCGGCGCCGGTTTGTACGTCTTTGGCTTTGTCGCCCTGCACCAGCAGCACACGCGTGCCGGCGATCTTCACTTCGTCGTCCAGCAGCGCGCGCACGAAGGGGCCCAGGCCGTCAGCAGCCTCGGCCGTGGCCTTGGCCAGCGCTTCGATGCGGGAGTCGGTTTCACCCTGGGCGATGGCCAGCGCCTGCGCCTGGGTGAGCGCATGAGCCGGTGCCCCGGCCACCAGCATCAAAGCCAGCAACCAGCGGCCGATGAGGTGACCAATGGGAACCATGAAAATTGTGGTCTACGGCACTGGCGATGCAGCCATTGTTCTGGTCAAAAGAGGCCGTGCTCCGCACGGCCGACCCTTCCAGCAAACGCCGCGGAACGGGCTTGGCCCGGCCGCTGGCGTTGCCCTGCGGCTTGCAGGCCGCCGGGCGTGCGCCAGCCACACGCAAGCGCGCAGGCGCTTGCTCGGTGCGGGCGCACACCGCCTGGGGGACTATTTCTTCGCCGGCACGTTGGCCTTGCCCTTGTTCTCGGCGATGTAGTCGCTCCAGGGGTCGGCAACCACCGGGCCCTTGGTCTTCCACACCACGTTGAACTGGCCGTCGGCTTTGATCTCGCCGATGAACACCGGCTTGTGCAGATGGTGGTTTTCCTTGTCCA
>JANNMQ010001047.1:0-3721 GCA_031398045.1 Rubrivivax sp. | reverse complement strand
TATTTCACTTCCATCTCGGCAATGGCCAGCAGGATGTCGGCCAGGCGTTTGCGCGGAATCGTGCTGTCCATGCACATGTAGTCGGGGCTGATGCGCCCGCTGGCCGGAAAGGCGTTTTTGCGCCCGCTCCAGAACTTCAGGCGTTGCGCTTCGTCTTTGCTGACTTCCAGGCGCGTGGCACCAGCGCCAGACAGCACGTCCAGCATGCGCCCGATTTCTTCAGCCACTTCTTCGGGCGTGCCGTCGCTTTCGCACAGCAGGATGGCCGCCGCACTCAGGTCATAACCGGCGTGCACAAAATCTTCCACCGCCGCCGTCATCGGTTTGTCCATCATCTCGAGCCCGGCAGGGATGATGCCGGCGGCGATCACCGCCGCCACCGCGTCACCGGCTTTGCGGATGTCGTCAAAGCTGGCCATGATGCAGCGCGCCAGCTGGGGTTTGGGCACCAGCTTGACCGTCACCTCGGTGATCACGGTCAGCATGCCTTCGCTGCCCACCACCAGCGGCAGCAGGTCCAGACCCGGGGTGTCGAGCGCTTCAGAGCCAAATTCCACCGCCTCGCCCTGCACCGTGTAGCCGCGCACCCGCAGCACGTTGTGCAAGGTCAAGCCGTATTTCAGGCAGTGCACACCGCCGCTGTTTTCAGCCACGTTGCCGCCGATGGTGCAGGCAATCTGGCTGCTGGGGTCGGGTGCGTAATACAGGCCCTGCGGCGCCGCCGCTTCGCTGATGGCCAGGTTGCGCACGCCGCACTGCACCGTGGCGCTGCGCGCCAATTTGTCGATGAGCACGATCTTGTTGAACTTGGCCAGGCTCAGCGTGACGCCCAGCGCGTGCGGCAGCGCGCCCCCGCTCAAGCCCGTGCCGGCGCCGCGCGCCACCACCGGCACCTGCAGTGCATGGCAGGCCTTCAGCACGGCGGCCACCTGGTTTTCGTTTTCCGGTAGCACCACCAGCAGCGGCAGTTGACGGTAGGCGGTCAGCCCATCACATTCGTAAGGCACCGTGTCTTCGCCGTGCCACAGCAAGGCGTGTGCAGGCACCAGGGGTGACAGTGCCGCCACCACCGCGGCCTGGCGGCCAGCCCGGTCTGCGCTTGCGCCCGCGGCGGTTGGGCTGCTGGCGGGCGCAGGTGTTTCACCGGTGAGTGGGCTTGCCAAGGTCCGAGGATCGGCTGGCGCGTTCATGGTCTCGTCCTCATAAACACCAGCAGTGTGGCTGGCAACGGACTTTACGACGGCGACGGGGTGTGGGCTTCCTCGAGTCTTCAAGCCCGTACGGCGGCGACAGACTTCAAGGGGCTGCTTGTGCGGGCGCAGGCGGTTTTCGGAGGTTGCAACGCAAAAACACCGCCGTGCGCGCCAACACCCAAAATGCTGCCATGTCTGCATCCTCTGCCATCCCTCAAGCGCTTGTCCAGACGCCAGAACGCTGGGCCATCCAGGCGGGCGACGCCGCGAGCGCCACGCTGACCATTCCCGCCGACGCCCGCCGCGAGCGGCGTTTCGAAATCGCGTGCGCCGCCACGGTGACGGTGCCATCCGATGCGGTATCGGCCTGGCTGCAGGTTTCGGTGCAAGCCAATGGCACACAGCAGTGGAAACGCCGCACTGTCGCCCACAACCCCGGTGCGTGGGATGGGCTGGACTACCGCTTCAGCCGCAGCGTGCCGGTAGGGCAAACGCTGCGCATCACCGTCAGCATGGCCGGGCACGGTGTGCGGCGACGCAGCCTGGACATCGAAGCCGATGAGGTGTGAGCTCGGCAAACTTCATGCCGCCCCCGTGAACACCGTCAACACGCCGGTGTAGCCGTACAGGTGGTGGCGCGCAATCTCACCCCCGGCAAAAAAGCCCACCAGCGGTACTTGCTGCCCCGCGGCGCCAGACAGCGCGTGCTGCACGATCTGCAATTCGGCCGATGGCCCACCAAAGTGCGGTCCGCCACGGCCGGCGCAGCTGATGTACAGCGCACCGCGTACGGTCCGCGCAGCGGCAGCACCTTGGACAGGTGCCACACCGGCGGCCAGTGCGCCCTGCGCCAGCGCCACTTCAGTCGGCCATTCGAGTTCGTCCCGTATCTCGCTGCAGATGCGCACCAGGTCGCGACGCGCCGCTTGTGCGTCGCGCTGACAAAACGCCAGGCGCATGCCCACGCGCAAGTTGTCACCCACAGCCACAGCCTGGCGCGCGGGGTCCAAGCCGATGAGGTGGCGCACGCGGGTGTCGGTACCAAAAGCCCTGCCCACCCCACCCGGCAGGCCACCCGGGCCCTGCGCGTGGTCGGTCTCGTCGGTCAATCCCACCAGCGTGGCACGCAGCCGCGGCAATGCCTGGTGCGGATCTTCCAGGCCCGGCAGCCCCAGGTCTTGCAGCAGGCAGCGCAGTGCGGGCTGGCCGTCCAACTGCAGCACGATGTTGCGTTCGCAGTGGGTGACCACCCGGGTGGGGCCCAGGGCCTGGCAGCCCTGCGTGACGCGCGACACCAGCGCCACGTCGCGCGTGAAAGCCACACCCGACAGGCCACCCTGCCAGGCGCCGTCAGCCACCTGCACCGCCGCGCCGCGCGAAGCGGCCAGGCCCCCAAACAGGTAGCCAGTGGCCGTGCGTGCGGCCATCTCGGCAATCAACTCAGCAATATCGGGTGTGGCCGCATCAGCATGCACCAGTGCGGTGTAGGGCTCGGCGCGCTGCAGTTTCTTGGCACCAGAAAAAACCTCGAAATGCGCGGCAGGCAGTGGCGCCAGCATCAGCACCAGCGCCGGCTCGTCGATGTATTCAACCCCCATCGCTGCCACGCCCACACCCACCGCCCCCACCCAGTGCAAGCCCGGCCACTGCTGCTGCAGCGCCTGCACCAGCAGCTTTGCATGGGCTGCGTAGTGGTCGCTGAAGTAGACAAAACCCAGTGTCAGGGGTGACGCTGGGGCCTGCGCCGCCTGCGCCGCCTGGGCAGCCTGCAACTGCGCATGACACAGCACCAACGCGGCGCGCCAGTCGGGGTGCGTTGCGTGGGCGACGATGAAAGGCTGCAGGTCACTCACAGAGGTACCTTCGGGCTGCGCGATCCGGCATTCGCCCTTCGCGCAACCGTTCAAACGGGCATGCAGCGGTGCATGCCCGTTCGCGGGCCCGCAGGGCCAGCCGGGTGCCGCCACGGTCCGCCATGGTCAACGCTTGCGTTTGCTCGCCGCCGATTGCGCGGTGGCCTTCTTCAACACGCCACTGGCCGTGGCCACGCCCTGTTTGACCATCGCACCGGCCAGGTTGGCGCCCAGGTTGCCAGCCAGCGCCTTGGTGGCGTCGGCAGCCGTGCCTTGCACCGCCTTGGTTGCCAGGTCGGTGAACTGCTGCGTAAGTGCACCCCACCACTGCAGCGGGTCCACGGCGGCCGGCGCCGAGCCAGCGGCCGGCGTCGAGGCCGTGCGCGGTTTGGCCGCGCGCAGGGTGCTGGCTGCCGGTGCATCCGGCTCGGGCGCTGCAGCGTAGGCCGGGGCAGGGGCCGGTCCAGGCGCAGGCGCATCACCCAGCGGCTTGAGCCTCAGGGCGTTGCTGATGTCGGCCAACGGCAGGTTCATGGTCTGCAGCGTCGACAGCGTCATGCGCTGCACCTCCATCGCCTGGATGGTGGTGGCCAAAAGGCGGGCGTTTTGCTCCAGCCAGAACTGCACCGTTTTCAACTCCTGGATGCGCTTTTCCAGCTCTGCAGGGTCCAGCGT
>JANNMQ010000978.1:0-2906 GCA_031398045.1 Rubrivivax sp. | reverse complement strand
AAAAAACCGGGTGCAGCAGCAAGCGTGTCAGGTAGCGGTTTTTCAGGTCTTCCAGCTCTTCTTTGAACATGGTGGTGGCCGCGCGCCGGTTGCCATACATCAACGTAACGCGGGCCTGTGCATCGCCGGCCAGCACGGTCTTGATGATCGACAAAATGGGTGTGATGCCACTGCCACCGGCCACGGCCAGCACGTGGTGCGGCTGTTGCCGCAGGGCCCCGCCAAAGCGGCCTTGCGGCGGCATCACATCCAGCTCCAAGCCCATGCGGGCGTGTTCATGCAGCCAGCTGGAAAACACACCCCCCGGCACCTTGCGCACGCCCACCCGCAACGCGTCGCCCGCGGCGGCGCAGATGGAATAAGAACGGCGCTCTTCGCCATGCCGCAGCGTCAGGTACTGGCCGGGCTCAAACACAAACACCGACTGCAGCGCCGCAGGCACTTCAAAGCCCAGCACCAGGGCGTCTTCACCCTCGGGCTGAACCTGGTTGATGCACAACGCATGGAAGTGGGTGTCCGGCATGGTGTGCTGCGCTTCAGAGCGGTTTGAAATGTTCAAAGGGTTCGCGGCAACTCAAGCAGCGGTGCAGCGCCTTGCAGGCTGTGGAGCCAAAAGCAGACAGCCGTTCGGTGTTGGTGCTGCCGCAGCGCGGGCAGGCCAGGTTGCGCGGCCTGATGCTGATAGGCACCGAAGTGCCGGCAGGGCCCACAGCGGCTTGGCCCGAAGGCGGCGCTATGCCGTAAGCGCGCAGCTTTTCCCGACCTTCGGCGCTGATCCAGTCGGTGGTCCAGGCGGGGGCCAGGCGGTGTGTGACCGTCACGGGGCCGAAGCCCGCCGACTGCAAAGCCTGGCTGACACTGTGCGCGATGACTTCGGTGGCCGGGCAGCCACTGTAGGTGGGTGTCAGCACCACCTGCGTGCCAGTCGCAGCGCACTGCACTTCGCGCACGATGCCGAGGTCACAGACGCTGAGCACGGGCACTTCAGGGTCCAGCACGGTGGCCAGCACGTCCCAGGCTTGCTGCTCGCTTTGCGTGCGGGTTGTCGCCAAGTGGTTTGCCGCGGCTGGCGGGACCAGGGCCGTCACCACCGCCCCCCAGGAAATTGCCGCTGCAGGCTTTGCATCTCGGCCAGCATGAAACCCATGTGTTCGCTGTGGCGGCCCTGGCTGCCGGTGCTGATGTGGGGGCTGTCGGCTGGTGCCTGCAGTCCCGCTGCCGCCAGCACCGGGCCCACCTCGGCCAGCCAGCCCGCTTGCAGGCTGCGGCGTGCCGGTCCCAGGCCCAGCGCCTCGGCAGCTTCGTCAGCCGCGTCGTGCTGGAACATCTCGTTCACATAAGGCCAGGCACGGGCCAGCGCGGCGGCCATGCGGCGTATGGACTCTTCGTTGCCGTCCCCCAGCCGCACCACCCAGTCGGCGTTGTGCTGCTGCTGGTAGCGCACCTCTTTGACGGCTTTGCCAGCAATGCCAGCCAGTGTGTGAATCGATGTGGCGCTGGTTTTCTCGCCGGTTTTGTCACCCGCTGCCGCCAGCACCTGCCAGAACTGCTTCAACCACGTGGCCACCAAAAAGTTGCGCAGCACGGTGTCGGCAAAGTCGCCGCCCGGCGCATGGGCGCTGCTGCGGCGAAGCGGCTGTTCCACCAGCGTGAGGTTGAAGTACTGATTTTCGCGACGCAAGAAGGCCAGTTGATCTTCGTTCCATGCGATGGGGGTGTCGCCATCCGACGCTGCCGCCATCTGCCCGGCCAGGGTCAACAGCGACCGCGCCTGACCCACCAGGTCAAGTGCCATGTTGGTGAGCGCTATGTCTTCTTCCAGGATGGGGCCATGGCCGCACCACTCAGCCAGCCGCTGGGCGTGCACCAGGCAGGTGTCGCCCAAGCGCAGCACGTACTGCACGGGAGGCGTGATGTGCAGGCGGGTTAAGTCGGCTACAGCGGTCATGGCGAAGCAGGTTCCGAGGAGACAATGGTGAAGGGGTGATGAAGTTACGCAGCGCCCGCCCTACATGTGGTTCACCGACTCCGGCAGTTCGTAGAACGTGGGGTGGCGGTAGACCTTGTCTTCCATCGGGTCGAAGTACATGTCCTTGTCGGCGGGGTCGCTGGCCGTGATGTCGCTGCTGCGCACCACCCACAGGTTGGTGCCTTCCTGGCGGCGGGTGTAGACCTCACGCGCCAGTTGCACGGCCATGGGCGCGTCAGCAGCATGCAGGCTGCCGCAGTGTTTGTGGTCGAGGCCGGCCTTGGCACGCACAAACACTTCCCACAAGGGCCATTCGGGTGCGGCGCCGGCTGGCGCCTGAACGTCACTGGGGGCTTGTGCGGTGCTCATGCGGCTTGCTCCTGGTGGCGTTGTTTGACGGCCTGCTTCTGGGCATGGGCCATGGCGGCACTGCGAACCCAGGCGCCGTCGTCCCAGGCCTTTACGCGTGCAGCCAGGCGTTCCTGGTTGCAGGGGCCGTGGCCACCCACCACGCGCCAGAACTCGGCCCAGTCGATGGGGCCGAAGTCGTGGTGGCCACGTGATGCATTCCACTTCAGCAGCGGGTCGGGCATGGTCACGCCCAGCACCTGCGCTGTTGCACCGTGGCGTCGATGAACTTCTGCCGCAGGTCGTCATTGCTGATGCGCTTGATGCCCCAGCGCGCACTTTGTGCACCATGCACACTTTCGCCGTCAGGTGGGCCAAACATCATCAGGCTGGGCCACCACCAGCGGTTCACCGCGTCTTGCACCATCGCGCGCTGGTCGTCGCTGCCTTCTTTCATCATCACCAGCAGGCTGTCGAAGCCCTGGCGCTGGTGGAAGCTCTCCTCACGGCACACACGCACCATCGCGCGGGCATACGGCGCGTAGCTGCAGCGCGTGAGCGGCACCTGGTTCATGATCGCCGCGCCGTC
>JANNMQ010000966.1:0-2204 GCA_031398045.1 Rubrivivax sp. | reverse complement strand
AGGCGCGGGCGGCGGTGCTGGTGTTGGCACCGGTGCGGGCGTCGGCGCCGGTGTGGGCTTCGGGGGTGTAGGGGTTACCGGCGCGGGCGTTGGGCGTAGTGTCTCTGGGCGCCTTTCCTGTGGCGTGGAGACACCGCTAGCCCGAAGTTCCCGCCTCAAGACCCCGTCTTAAGGGGCTAAACACCTGAGAAATCAACGCATTGGGCGTGCAAACGGGCCGCAAAATGTAGGCATGTCTTGTGGTTGCAATTGATCTACAGTTGGCCTATATTTGTAGGCATGCATATCCACGTCGTTCCCAACCGTGGCTCACCCCCAACGGTGCTGCTGCGTGAGTCCTACCGCGAGGGATCCAAGGTCCGCAAGCGCACGCTGGCCAACCTGTCGAGCCTCTCGGGTGCGCAGATTGAGGCGATCCGAGCGACCCTCCTGGGTCAGCCCTTGCAGCCCGTGGCGCAGCCCTTTGAGGCCATCGCTTCGCCTTCGCATGGCCACGTGCAGGCCGTCACGCTGACTCTGCAGCGCCTGGGCGTGGCCGGCTTGATTGCGCCCAAGCATTGCCCCGAACGGGACCTTGTGTTGGCGATGCTTGGCGCGCGCATCCTGGCACCCCACACCAAGCTGGCCACCACCCGCTGGTGGCACACGACCACGCTCGCCCAGGAGTTCGGCGTGGTCGATGCCGATGAGGATGACCTGTACGCTGCGATGGACTGGCTGCTCGCGCGCCAGGATGCGATCCAGAAGAGACTGGCCGCGCGCCACCTCAGTGAGGGCGGCTTGGTGCTCTACGACCTGTCGTCGAGCTACTTCGAAGGCACCAGCTGCCCATTGGCCAAGCTCGGTCACAACCGCGACGGCAAGTCCGGCCTGCTGCAGGTCAACTACGGGCTGCTCACTGATGCACGCGGCTGCCCCGTGGCCGTCTCGGTGTACGAGGGCAATGTCAGCGACAGCAAGACCTTGATGCCCGAAGTCAAACGCCTGCGCGAGGACTTCGGCATCGAGCAGTTTGTGCTGGTCGGTGACCGCGGCATGATCTCCAGCAAGGCCATCGGCGAGTTGCGCGAGACAGACGGCATCGGCTGGATCACGGCGCTCAAGAGCGTATCGATCCGCGCCTTGGTCGAGCAAGGCCAGTTGCAGCTGGGCCTGTTCGACGAGCGCAACCTGGTCGAGCTGAGCTCACCCGAGTACCCGGGCGAGCGGCTGGTGGCGTGCCGCAATCCCGAACTGGCCAAGCTGCGGGCGCACAAGCGCACGGAATTGCTGGCGGCCACCGAGCGCAGCCTGCAGGCGATCAAGGTCCGTGTGGATGCGGGCAAGCTGCTGGGCAGCGACGAGATTGGCGTGCGCGTGGGCAAGGTCATCAACCGCTACAAGGTGGCCAAGCACTTCGAGCTGAGCATCGACGAGCGCAGCTTCACCTTCGTGCGCAAGCTCGACGCGATCACCGCCGAGGCCGCGCTGGACGGCATCTACATCATTCGCACCTCGGTGGGCGCAGCCCAGATGGACGCGCCGACTTGCGTGCGCAACTACAAGTCCCTGGCCCAGGTCGAGCGCGCGTTCCGCTCGCTCAAGACGGTCGACCTCCATGTGCGTCCGATCCACCACCGCAAGGCCGACCGGGTGCGGGCGCACATCTTCCTGTGCATGCTGGCGTACTACGTCGAGTGGCACATGCGCGAGGCCTGGCGCGAGCTGATGTTCGCCGACACCGAGCAGGCCGCCAAGCTCACACGCGACCCCGTGGCGCCAGCCAAGCGCTCCGCAGCTGCTCGCGCCAAAGCGGGTAGCCACGCCCTGCAAGACGGCACGCCGGCGCACAGCTTCTCGACCATGCTGGCAGACCTAGCAGGCATCGTGCGCAACACCTGCCGCACACCCCATGCCGCGCCGCAGGCGCCGACCTTTACGGTCACCACCACCCCGAACGCACAGCAACAGCGCGCCTTCGAGCTGCTCAAGAACATCCAGTTGTAGGCAGCGCGCAGCACCGCGCTCTCATGCCAAGTGCCTGTCGCACATAAAGAAACCGCGCGAGGATCGATGGAACTTCGGGCTAGAGTGACCGCATGACCACCTGCCCGACAGACCCAAGCCACACCGCCGACCCCCGCTTACAAGGCTTGACGGTGTTGGAAAGGGGCTGGCTTTCCAGCAACAACGTGCTGTTGCACGGCACGCCCGACAACCCGGGT
>JANNMQ010000965.1:0-2369 GCA_031398045.1 Rubrivivax sp. | reverse complement strand
CCTGCGCACAAGCCGACACAGCCCCAAGCCGGACATTTGCATGCTCAACGCCGACACCGCAGGACTGAAGTCGACTGCCGCCGTGGCCGTTGCGTTGGCGGACGTGGCCGATCCCGCAGAACCCATGGACACGCTCGTGCGTTTCGACGACCGTTGGCTGATGGCCCTGGGCTCGCTGGGCTTCGGCATTGCCATTCCCCTCATGACAGATCTGTATGGCCCCTACACGCCCGCCCACCGCATGTTCTGGGTCGGCCAACTGGGTTTCATCGGCCTAGCCCTGGCCATCTGGGCGGGCAACCGCTGGCTGCTGCTGAAACAGCGCGAGCACTTCGACTGGTTCAGCCACCCGCTGCGCAAGCTCTTGATGCTGGTGACAGCCAACGTGCTTTACACCGCACCCATCACCGCGCTGGGCCTGCTGGCCTGGTTTGCCGGCGCGGGGCTGGCGGTGGACGGGGCGGCGCTGAAACTGGTGGTGCTGGCCAATGTCATCTGCGTGCTCTTTGTCACCCATGCCTACGAAACCCTGTTCCTGATCCGCGAGCGTGAGTCCGACCTGGTGCGCGTGGAGCGTCTGCAGCGTGCGCGCCTGCAGTCCGAGCTGTCTGGCCTGAAGGCCCAGGTCGACCCCCATTTCCTCTTCAACAGCTTGAACACGCTGGGCCATCTGATTGCCAACGACGCGCAGCGTGGACGCGAGTTCTGCGATGCCTTGGCCGAGGTCTACCGCTACGTGCCGGCCAGCCGCGAGCATGACCAGGTGGCCCTGGCCGACGAGCTGGCTTTTGTGCGCCGCTACCACCGCCTGCTGGTGCTGCGCTTTGGCGACGCGATGCAGCTGCAACTGGATGCCGCACTGAATGACGCGGCGCTAACGCACGACTTGCGCGTGGTGCCGATGGCTCTGCAAACGCTGATAGAAAACGCCGTCAAACACAACCAGGTGGGCGGCGAAACGCCCTTGGTGGTGCACTTGCAACTGGGTGCTGACGCAGTGACGGTGCGCAACCGGCGCCTGCCGCGCCTGAGCAGCCTGCCCAGCAGCGGGCTGGGCCTGGCCAACCTGGACGAGCGCTGCCGCCTGGTAACCGGCCGCGCGTTGCAGGTGGATGGGCTGGGCCCGGACTTCGCGGTCAGCGTGCCCGTGGTGCGAATGTGACCCCCGGTCTGCGCATCTTCATCGCCGAAGACGAGCCGCCTGCGCGCGAGCGCTTGGTTGAAGCGTTGATGCGCGTGGCGCCGCAGAGTTGTGTGTTGGGCAGCGCTGACAGTGTGCGCGGCACGGCGCAGTGGCTGGCGTCAAACGCCGCGCCCGATGTGCTGCTGCTGGACATCCAGCTGGCTGACGGTTTGTCGCTGGAACTCTTTCGTGGCCATGCGCCCGCGCCCCAGGTGCCGGTGATTTTCACCACCGCCTACGACCGCTTCGCGATCGATGCTTTCCAGGCCCTGGCGGTGGACTACCTGCTCAAGCCGGTGTCCGACGCCGCGCTGGTGCAAGCATTGACAAAGGCGCAGCGCTTGCACGCACGTTTCGCGCAGGATGTGGGCCTGTGGTTGGCACGCCAGGCGCCACCCACAGCAAGTCCCTGGCGCCAACGGCTGGTGGCGCGCAAAGGTGCAACGCAGTTCCACGCCATCCCGGTGTCGCAGCTGTCGCATCTGGTGTCGCTGGATAAACTGACTTTTGCCGTCGACAGGGACGGCGCGCGCTTTTTGGTCGACCAAACCTTGAGCGAGCTGGAAGCCGAGCTCGACCCCACCCGCTTTTTTCGCGTCAACCGCCAACTGCTGGTGGCCGCCCACGCGGTGCACCACTACAGCCCGGCGGGCAAGGGCAGGCTGCGGGTGAACTTGGGGCCGGGCATCACCGACGAGGTATTCGTCAGCCAGGAACGCGCTGCAGACTTCAAGGCCTGGTGGCAAGCCGCCCCAGCGCTCTGAAAGCCTTGAGTGTTCTCAAGAAGAGCGCACCCAGCCCCCCGTTCCAGGTAGGGCAAGACTGGGGATTGCCGCGTGCTCTGCGGTGGCCGATGATCGGCGCGCGCTGCGCGTTGAACAGCGGAGGAGGCGCAATGATGACCAGATGGCATGGGGTCAACGGCGGCGGCCGCGTGACGCGACGGCGCTGGCTCGCCGCTGCGATGGCTGCGCAGGCTGCGCTGGCACTGATTGGCATTGCGGGCTGCACGCTGCAACCAACTGGGCAGACACGCTCCGGCAGCGCTAGCGGTGTCTCCACGCCACAGGAAAGGCGCCCAGAGACACTACGCCCAACGCCCGCGCCGGTAACCCCTACACCCCCGAAGCCCACACCGGCGCCGACGCCCGCACCGGTGCCAACACCAGCACCGCCGCCCGCGCCT
>JANNMQ010000936.1:0-5894 GCA_031398045.1 Rubrivivax sp. | reverse complement strand
TCGTGCGGCAAAAAAACCAGCATGCGCCCGGCAATGCTGACTTGCGTGGTCAGCCGCGCGCCCTTGGTGCCGATGGCGTCTTTCACCACCTGCACGGTCAGGCTCTGGCCTTCGTAAACTTGCTTTTCAATCGGCGGCAGGGGCGCTTCAGGCTTGCTTTCTACCCGGGCATAACTGTTGTGCAAGTCGGCGACGTGCAAAAACGCCGCGCGCTCCAGGCCCACGTCAATGAACGCGCTTTGCATGCCGGGCAGCACCCGCACCACTTTGCCCAGGTAGACGTTGCCCACCTGACCACGTTCCAGCGTGCGTTCGATGTGCAGTTCCTGCAGCGCGCCGTTTTCAACCACGGCCACCCGCGTTTCTTGTGGTGCCCAGTTGATGAAGATGTCTTGTGTGGCCATGTGCGCAGTCTATGCGGCCGCCGCACGCCTTCAAGACCCCAGCTGTGTGCCCCAGAAAGCCAGGCGGCCCCCTGTCGGTCAAAGCAGCAGCGTTACCCGCGCTCTCAGCAGCAACTGTGCGGTTTCATGCAGCGGCAATCCCATCACGCCGCTGTAGCTGCCTTCGATATGTTGGATGTAAGCCGCCATGCGGCCTTGCACGGCGTAAGCACCCGCTTTGCCAAAAGGCTCACCGCTGTCGATATAGCGCTGGATGGCGCTGCTGCCCAGCGGCGCAAAACGCACACGCGACAGGCTCACGGCCAGGTGATGCACGGGCCCGGCGCTGACGGCCACCGCCGTCAGCACGCGGTGGGTGCGTCCAGACAACGCCTGCAGCAACCGGGCTGCGTGTGCTGCATCACCCGGTTTGCCCAGGATGCGCCGGCCCAGGGCCACCGTGGTGTCGGCCGTCAAGATAGGCGCTTCGGGCAGGCCCCTGCGGCGCAAGCGCACGCGTGCAGCCTGCAGTTTGGCCAAGGTAACGCGCTGCACGTAGGCATGGGGCAGTTCGCCACTGCGTTCGATTTCCAGCGACTCCACGTCTTCTTGCTCGTCCGCCCACAGGGGCCGGTGTTTGACGCCCAACTGGTCCAGCAGCTGGGCACGCCGCGGGCTTGCAGACGCCAGGTAAACAAAAGCGTGGCCGACGGGCGCAGGACCACCGGGTTTGCCCTGGCTGGCGGTGTTGAAAGCAGGCATGCGGGTTGGAGTTTTGAATGCGACGGGTGTGCTGAACCAACTGGCGAGGCGGGATGAAATCCAGCACGGGAACGGGTACCGGGCTCCTCACCGTCAGGGCGGCAGCACGCCGTACACCCTTTCAGGCAACACGCGGGGGTAGGCTTGAGTTTGCAGGCACGGGCCGGTGATGGCGTGGTGCGGGTCGGCGCTGTCAAGGCGCCGCGTGTTCACGCTGGGCTGGCCACGGCTGTCGCTGAGCGTGCACACCAGCGGCGCTGCGCCCTGGCTGGGCCGGCGGGTGACCACGGCCACTTCGCCGCTTTTGATCATGACCAAGCTACCCGGCGGGTGCACGCCGATGGACTTGATCATGGCCAGCGCCAGCACAGAGCCGGATTCTTGTTTAAAGAGTTGCCCGGCTGCCTGCTGCGGCGGCAGCGGCGGCCTCTTGGCGCGCGGTGTGATCTTGGCCATATAAACATCGGCCATGCGCAACAGCAGGGCGGTGTCACACACCGTGGCAGCACCGCGCGGGTAGCCGCTGCCATCGGCGCGTTCATGGTGTTCGGCTACAGCCTGCAGCCAGGTGGCATCGGCCAGCCCAGCGGCGCGCAGCAATTGCGTGCCCTGCTCGGGGTGCGCGCGTATCACCTGCAGTTGCTTTTCGGTCGGTGGCGTGGGCTGCTCGGCCATGTGGGCCTGCAGTTCCAGCATGGCTACGTTCATCGACAGCGCAGCCCCCACGGCACTGATCTGTTGTGACGCCGGCCAGCCGGCCTGGCGGGCGCACAGCAGGCACAGCACGGCCGCATGCAGTGAATGAGCCATTGCGTACAGGGCAAAGCGCAGGTCTTCCTGCCGCACTGCCATGAACAAGGCGACGTCGGGGTCACGGTCGACCAGCTTGACGAACTGGTCCACCTCCGCATGCCAGTCCTCTGCGGAAGCTTTGCCCTTGGCGGTGCCGCGCAGCAGCGCGTCCAACTCCCACAGGGCGCGCTCCCAGCGGTCAAAAAGGGTGGGATCGCGTTTTGCGCCTTCGTGTGCCACCACGTTGTGTGCCCGTTCGGCGCGCAGGGCCTCGACCATTTCGCGTTCAACCCAGGCACCGCGTTCCAGCAGCAAGCTCCATTGCCTGTCGCTGCTGATGACCTGGCGCTGGCTCAGCAGCAAACGCTGCTGCAGGTCGTAAACGGCAAAAGGCAAGGGTTCACCGACCTTGACCAGGTCTTGCACGGTGTCAAGAGGCACAGGGTCGTTGGCTGACAGCATGTTTTCGAGTGTAGGGGGTCTCCGTGCCCTGTGCAAAGATGGGGTGTGCAAAAGGCTTGTGCATGCACCACTCTGGTCATAACACCTATTCTGTGCGTCATGAAACGAACTCTGACTGTGACTGTCGAGCGCTGGCCGATAGCCGGCCGATTCACCATCGCCCGTGGCAGCAAAACCGAAGCCGTGGTGGTGGTGGCCACGGTGCAGCAGGGTGCGCTGCAGGGCCGCGGCGAATGCGTGCCGTATGCGCGTTACGGTGAAAGTGCGCAGAGCGTGATGCAGGCCCTGCACGCCCAGCAGGATGCCGTCACCGAAGGTTTAACCACGCAGCAACTGCTGCACCGCATGCCGGGTGGCGCCGCGCGCAACGCGCTGGATGCCGCGCTGTGGGACTTGCAGGCGCAGCGCAGCGGCCAGCCGGTGTGGAAACTCGCCGGCCTGCCGCCCCCGCAGCCGGTGACCACGGCCTACACCTTGAGCCTGGCCGACCCTGCCACCATGGCCGCTGCAGCATGGCGTGCCGCCGCCCGCCCTGTACTGAAGGTGAAGTTGGGCGGTGACGGTGATGACGAACGCCTACAGGCGGTGCGCGAAGCAGTGCCGCGTGCCACCCTGATCGTCGACGCCAATGAATCGTGGACGGCCCAGACGCTGCAGCACAACCTGCAGGCCTGCGCGTGTGCCGGCGTGGTGCTGATTGAACAACCCTTGCCCGCGGATGACGATGCGCTGCTGGAAGGCTTGCAACCACCCGTGCCGCTGTGCGCCGATGAGAGCTTTCACGGATTGCAGGGCCTGGATCGGGTGGCGCGCCGTTACCAGTTTGCCAACCTCAAGCTCGACAAGACGGGCGGTCTGACGGCTGCGTTGGCAGTGGCCCAAGCGGCGCAGCAACGGGGTCTGGGCTTGATGGTGGGCTGCATGCTGGGCACCAGCCTGGGCATGGCGCCGGCCCATCTGTTGGCACCGCTGGCCCGTTTTGTGGATCTGGACGGCCCGCTGTTGCTGCAGCAAGATCGGCAACCGGGTTTTGTCTACGAAGGCAGCACCATGCTGCCTGCGCCCCCAGGCCTGTGGGGTGATGGACTGAAGTGCTGAAGTGCTGAAGTGCTGAAGTGCTGAACGGCTGAACGGCTGAGCGGCTGCACGCCACGACGGCCGTACGCGCGTCGGTCAGGTGGATGCCGTCATTCGCGGTGGTAAGGGTGCCCTTCCAGCACACTGTGGGCACGGTACAGCGCTTCGGCCAGCAGCACACGCGCAAAGGCGTGCGGCAGTGTCAGGTCGCTCAAGCGCAGGGTTTCGTCGGCGCTGGCCTTCAAGCCAGGGTCCAAGCCGTCGGGTCCGCCGATCAACAAGGCGCAGTCGCGGCCGTCGTCGCGCCAGGCTTTCAGCCGCGCAGCCAGCGATGGGGTGGTGTGGCGCGTGCCTTGTTCATCCAGCACCACACGACGCGCGCTTTTGGCAAGGGCCAGCGCCGCCTCAAAACGCTGGGCTTCGGCGGCCATGCACTGCGTGGCTGTTTTGCCGCCGCTGCGGGGCTCGGCCTTCAGCGCTTTGAGTTCCAGCCGCATCTCGGGCGGCAGGCGTTTGGCAAAGTCGGCCCAGGCGCTGCTGGCCCAGGCCGGCTGGCGTTGGCCCACGGCCAGCACCAGCAGCTTCATCAGCTGCGGGTGGTGGTCTTGCGCGCCACGGTTTTCTTCGGCGCGGCAGGGCGCTTGCTGATGGTTTTGCTGGCGGTTTTGCTGGCAGGCTTGGCGGCCGTTTTTGCCGCCGGCCTGGCATCCGCACGGCTGCCAGACTTGGCAGCAGGTTTGCCAGGAGGTTTGACGACGACGGTCTTGCGAGCCGGGGCCTGCGTTTCGCGGCTGGAAGCCGACTTGGGCGCGCTGCCCGCACGGCTGGACGGCGTTTTTGCCGCCACGCGTTTGAAGGCGGCCGTGCGGTTGACCACCTTCTGTTCGGCCTCGGCCTTTTTGGTGGCGCTGGACTTTGCAGCCGGCCGCTTACGGGCCGGAGTCGTTTCTGCCGACGGTGCTGCAGCGCGGGTTCTGGGTGATGTGGCTGTGGGTGGTGCGGCTCTCGGCGCGCCGACCTTGCGCGCAGCGCTGCGCGGTGCGGGCTCGGGTTCAGGCTCACTGGCCTTCACCAGCTTGGTGGACACATCGCCTTTGGCGATGCGCACCGGCTTGCCACCCCAGATTTCTTCCAGGTGGTAGTACTCGCGGATGGCCGGCTGCATGATGTGCGCCACCGCGGCGCCGCAGTCCACGATGATCCATTCACCGTTGGCTTCGCCCTCGGTGGCCATGACCTGCATGCCGCGGCCCTTGACGCTGTTGCGCACGCTGGCGGCCCGCGCCTTGGTCTGCCGGTTGCTGGTGCCCGACGCGATGATCACGCGTTCAAACATCGAGCTCAGGTGTTCGGTGTTGAAGACGGCAATCTGTTGCCCCTTCACGTCTTCCAGGCCATCGACGATGGCGCGTTGCAGTTTTCGAATGTCCATTCAGCTCCCGAATCAGGTCACAGACGGGCTGCGGTACAGCCCGTGTTTTTCAATATAGCGTGCCACCGCGGGTGGCACCAGTGGGGTGATGTCCTGCCCTGCCGCCACCCGCTGGCGGATCTGGGTGGACGAGATGTCCAGCATCGGCAGTGGCACCATGTGGTGTGCCAGACGCTGTACATCGGCGTGCGCTGCGCGGTTGTCGCCCGGCCGGTTGGCCACCGCCAGTGTCACCAGGCCCAGCAGTTCCCGCCAGTGTCGCCAGGTGTGCAAGCTGCTGTATTGGTCTTGGCCGATGATCAAAAACCATTGTGTGCTGGCGGCTGCGGCAACCGCAGCCATTGCATTGTCCGCTGAAGTCGATGCCTTTTTGGATGCCAGCAGCTCACGCACGGTGTCGAGCGTGTAGCTGGGCCCGCTGCGCTGGACTTCCATGCAATCCAACACAAAGCGCGGCTCGTCGCCCAGGGCCAGCTGCACCATCGCCACGCGGTGCTGGGCGTCGCTGAGGCTGCGCGCTTTTTGCCACGGGTTGCCAGCGGGTATCCAGCGCAATTCGTCCAGTTGCAAGGCCTGCAGCGCGGCTTGTGCCAACGCCAGGTGGGCGTTGTGCACGGGGTCAAAACTGCCGCCGAAGATGCCGACGCGGCGCGGGCTGGGAGCGTCCAACGCCTATGTCAACCAATCCCGCGGTGGCAGGAAGTGGGTGTACAGCTGCGCTTCTTCGCTGCCGGGCTCGGGCTGCCAGTCGTAGCGCCATTTCACGATGGGCGGCATGCTCATCAAGATGCTTTCGGTGCGGCCACCACCATGCAGCCCGAAGTGGGTACCGCGGTCCCAGACCAGGTTGAATTCGACATAACGGCCGCGCCGATAGGCCTGGAAGTCGCGCTGGCGCTCGCCATAGGGTGTCTCGCGCCGGCGCTGCACGATGGGGCGGTAAGCGGGCAGAAAAGCGTCGCCCACGGCACGCATCAGCGCAAAAC
>JANNMQ010000859.1:0-1893 GCA_031398045.1 Rubrivivax sp. | reverse complement strand
GGCGTGCAGTAGCAGCGGTAGGCAGTGCCGGCGGCAATCATCGCTTCAGCCACCTCGTGATACCGCTGCAGGCGCTGCATCTGGTAGACCGGACCTTCGTCGTAGTCCAGGCCCAGCCAGTGCAGGGACTGCAGGATCTGCGTCGCAGAGTTCTGCGTCGACCGCGCCACATCGGTGTCTTCGATGCGAAGCACAAACTGGCCACCGAAATGGCGCGCGTAGGCCCAGGAATACAGCGCCGTGCGTGCCGTGCCCAGGTGCAAAAAACCGGTAGGTGACGGCGCGATGCGGGTGCGAACGGTGGGCCGCTGGGCGTTGGGAATAGCGTCGGAAGTGTTCATGCGGCCAGCAAGTCCAGGCCACGCGCCAGGTCGGCCTTCAGGTCGATCACATCTTCCAGACCCACCCCCAGGCGAATCATGGCCTGGGTGATGCCCGCAGCCAGCCGCTGCGCTTCGGTCAGGCGGCCGTGGCTGGTGCTGGCTGGGTGCGTGATGATCGAACGCACGTCACCGAAGTTGGCCGCGATGCTGCACACGCGGGTGGCGTCGATGGCGGCAAAGGCCTGTTCACGCCCGCCCTTGACGTCAAACGACAACACCGCACCGCCGACGCCGTTTTGCTGGTGCATCGCCAGTTCGTGCTGCGGGTGCGATGGCAGGCCGGGGTAGTACACACGTGCCACCGCAGGGTGTGCTTGCAGCCAGCGCGCCAGCTGCAGCGTGCTTTCGCTTTGTGCACGCACCCGCACCGACAGGGTTTCCATGCCCTTGGCCACCACCCAGGCGTTGAAGGGCGACAAGCTCATGCCAGCACTGCGCATCACGGGCACGAACTTGCTCTCAACCAATTCTTCACTGGCGCACAAAGCACCTGCGATGACACGGCCCTGGCCGTCCAGGAACTTGGTGCCGGAATGCATCACGATGTCGGCCCCAAACTTCACCGGCTGCTGCAGCGCCGGTGAACACATGCAGTTATCGACCGCCAACAACGCGCCGGCGTTGTGTGCAATGTCGGCCAACGCACGGATGTCGCAGATCTCGGTCATGGGATTGGTGGGCGTTTCGGCGAACAGCAGCTGGGTGTTGGGGCGCATCGCTGCGCGCCACTGCGCCACGTCGGTCTGGCTGACAAACGTCGACTCGACACCAAACTTGCCAAACTCGCCTTGCAGCAGTTTGATGGTGGAGCCAAACACACTTTGTGAACACACCACATGGTCGCCCGCTTTCAGCAGGCCCATGAACATCAGCAGGATGGCGCCCATGCCGCTGCTGGTGCCGATGCAGCCAGTGGTGCCTTCCAGCGCCGCCAGACGCCGCTCCATGATGGTGACGTTGGGGTTGGAGAAGCGGCTGTAGACAAAAGCTTCTTCTTCGTTGGCAAAACGGCGTGCGGCCGTGGCGGCGTCGGGGTGCACAAAACAGCTGGTCAGGAACAGGGCTTCGGAGTTTTCGCCCCACGCTGAAGGTGGCAAACCCTGGCGCACGGCCAGGGTGTCCAAGCGGGCATCGGCCGGCAGGTCTAACTTCGGAATCACAGGGTTTCCTTTGAACTTTGCAGGGCCAACCGCGAGCGCGGGTCGCCGTCTTCTTCGTCACCCTGGCTGCCGCGCCGGCCCTGCAGTGCAGCCATGTCGGCATCACTGAAAGCACCGGTGATGTAGTGGCCGTCAAAGCAACTGGCCTCAAAACCGCGGATGGCGGGGTTCAGCGCGTGCACCACGCGCTTCATGGCGTCCACGTCCTGGTAAATCAACTTGTCGGCACCGATGAACACGCGTATTTCTTCGACACTGCGGTCGTGCGCGACCAGCTCTTCCTTGGTGGGCATGTCGATGCCGTATACGTTGGGATAACGTACAGGGGGTGCAGCAGATGCCATGTAAAC
>JANNMQ010000797.1:0-1682 GCA_031398045.1 Rubrivivax sp. | reverse complement strand
GAGCCCGGCAACATGCCGACGGCCCGCGCGATGTCGCGCACCGTCGTGGCCTGGAAACCCTGCGTACAGAACAGGTGTGCAGCGGCGTCCAGCACCTGCGGCAAGCGGCTGTCGGCGTGCGGGCTGCGAACAGTGGCAAGGGGCTGCATGGGGAGCGGGGGTTTGTGGTCTGGCCAGTAGCGGGAAGAAGCGGCACTTTAACAATCAATTGTTTGCTAAATCGGCGGGGAGCCTACGCAGGTGTAACCCTGATGCTGCTGAAGCCGATGCGAAAGATTCAGCGGTGGCGGCCGACACAAGGGTGGACCCGGCCCGACAACCCCGTTGGAGAAATTCAACATGCCCGCCTTTGTGTGTAACTTCGCCCGCAACTTCGTCCGCAACTTCAAGCCCATCACCCACCCGCCTGTGCTGCTGGCCGCAGTTTTGTGCAGCGCGCCCTTGCAGGCGCAAGTCAATCCACCGGCGCGCAGCTGTCAGGCCGTCAGCATGGCCAGCCCACCCACGGTGCTGGAGCTGTACACCAGCGAGGGCTGCAGTTCGTGCCCGCCTGCCGACCGTTGGCTTTCCGCGTTCAAGGGCCGCAGCGACGTGCTGGCGCTGGGCTTTCACGTCACCTATTGGGACCGGCTGGGCTGGCCCGACCGCTTTGCATCCGCTGAAGGCACCACGCGGCAGCATCAGTTGGCACAGCGCGCTGGCAGCCGGCAGGTCTATACGCCGCAGGTGGTGGCCAACGGCACAGACTGGCCGCAGTGGCACCGCGCCGCCGTGGCCGGCCCACTGGCCACACCCGCCACACCCGCCACACCCGCCACACCCGCCACACCCGCCACACCCGCCACACCTGCCGCAGCAGCCGCCAAGGCGCTGCTTGCGGTGGGTTTGAAACTGCAGCGTGAAGGCCAGCAGGTGGTGGCCGAAGTCAGCCCAATGGCCGGTCAGACCGGCACACTGTCAGGCTACTGGGCGGTGCTGGAAGACCAGCACGAGAGCAAGGTTCGCGCCGGTGAAAACGCGGGCGAAACGCTGCGCCACGACCACGTGGTGCGCCTGTACCGCCCCGTGTCGGCCTGGCCCGCAGCCGCCGGTGGCCGCCACCAGATCACGGTGGACCCGGGCGTGCCCCAGCACCCGCGTCGGGTAGTGTTTGTGGTGACGGATGGCGCCAGTCAAAAGCCCGTGCAGGCGGTGGCGCTGGCTTGCTGAACAGCCTGCTGCGCCGGCCAGACGCGCGCTACGCGCGGGCCACATCCGGGCTACACCCGGGCTGGGCCGCGTTTCACGCGCCTTTCAGGTCGGCCTTCAACTTGGCACCAATCTCCGGCCGCGCCGCAAACGGGTCGGTGGGGTTGCGCGGCGTCATGATGTCTTCCAGCCGCACCTGCACACTGGCCAGGCTCTTGGGGTGGCTGTAGATGTAGAAGCGGTTGTGCGCACAGGCATCAAACACGTTCTGCGCCACCTCGGCCGCGGTCACCTTGCCACTGCTGACGGCCTTGTCACTCATGGCCTGCGCAATCAGCTGGCTGCGTGTGGGTGCGGCCGCGGGCATGTCGGCGGGGCGGTTGCGTTCGCTCTTGTGGATGCCGGTGGGCACGAAGAAGGGGCACAGCACATGGGCGTGCACCTGCTCGGTCACAAGTGCCAGGTCCTGGTACAGCGTTTCGCTCATCGACACC
>JANNMQ010000768.1:0-1888 GCA_031398045.1 Rubrivivax sp. | reverse complement strand
ACGCTGGCCAGCGCGCGATCCACCGCGATGGCTTGTGGGCGGCCGGCGTAGACATCACCCAGCCGCTGCTGCAGGCCCTGCAGTGCCAGCAGCGGGTCGGTGCCAAGATCGATTTAGTCGTCGGCCAGCCGGCAGTAGGCGTACAGGGCGCGGGCCGGCGCGCAGATGCGGGCTGGCAGCAGCAACGAAGCGGCGAAGAAACTCTTGGAGCCGCCCCGCATCAGCGCCCGGCAGGCTTGCGGGTCGTAGGCTGGGAGTGGGCCGTGCATAGGGTTTTGACAGGCAGGGTGCTGGCCAACGGCGGGCAAGATGTGGTGCACAGCGGCGTCAGACGAAATTGCGGGCATGGGGTACCACCTGGTCAAGTGCCTTGGCTGACATCAACACACCCGGCACACCGGCGCCTGGGTGTGTGCTGGCGCCCACCATGTACAAACCGCGCACGTCTTCGCTGGCGTTGTGGGGGCGGAAATAGGCACTCTGCAAGAGCAACGGCTCCATGCCGAACGCGGCGCCTTTGTAAGACAACAAGCGGTCGTGAAAGTCTTGCGGTGTGGTGAGGCGCGAACTGACGATGTGTGACGACAAGCCCGGCATCACCGTTTGTTCAAGGCGCTGCTGCACGGCAAGGCGCAAAGGCTCGGCTTGTTGGGCCCAGTCGGTGCCGCTGTCCAGGTGCGGCACGGGGGCGAGCGCGTAAAACGCATCGTGCCCGGCTGGCGCCATAGAAGCGTCGCTTGCGGTAGGGCGGTGCAGGTAGAGGCTGAAGTCTTCGGGCAGGTGGTGGCGCTTGAAGATGTCTTTCAGCAGGCCTTCATAACGCGGGCCGAGCAGCATCAGGTGGTGCGGTACATCAGGGTACTGACGGTTGGTGCCGAAGTACCAAACAAAAAGGCTCATCGAATAGGCTTTGCTCTCGATGCGCTGGTTGGTCCAGTGCGGGCGGTGTTGCGGTTCCACCAGGTGGCGGTAAGTCCAGGCGGTGTCGCCGTTGCTGACCACCAGGTCGGCGCGCACAGGCTGGCCATTTGCCAGCTCGATGCCACGGGCCTTGCCACCTTCAACGGCGATGCGCCGCACCTCGGCATTCAGGTGCAACACCACACCGCGTTCAGCCAGCAGCTTCACCATGCCCCGCACCAGCGAGCCGGTGCCACCCACCGCCCAGTGCACGCCGTAGCGCCGTTCGAGCGCGTTGATGAGGCTGTAGACGCAGGTTACGCTGAAGGGGTTGCCGCCGATCAGCAGTGACTGCAGGCTGAAGGCCATGCGCAGCTTGGGGTGCTTCATGTGGCTGGCCACCATCGCATGCAGGCTGCGCCAGCCGCGCATGCGAAGCAGTTGCGGCACCGCCTTGAGCATGCTGCCCACGGAGTCATAAGCCACGCTGCCCAGCTGCTCGAAGCCCAAGCGATAACAAAGCTCGGCTTCTTTGACAAAGCGGTCGTAGCCTGCTAAGTCTTCAGGTGCAATGGTGGCAATCTGCTTGCGCATGGCCACCGGGTCGCTGCTGTAGTTGAAGTGGGTGCCGTCGTCAAACCGAATGCGGTAAAACGGGTCGATGGGCAGCAGCGTCACATCGTCTGCAAAGCGCTTGCCACACAGCGCCCACAGCTCTTCAAACATGTTGGGCGCCGTGACGATGGTCGGGCCCGCATCAAACGTGAAACCGTCTTGCCGCCAGACGTAGGCGCGGCCGCCAGGCGCGTCCAGTTTTTCAAAGACCTCGACGTCGTAGCCCTTGCAACTCAGGCGGATGGCGGCTGCCAGGCCACCGAAACCACTGCCGATGACCACCGCTTTCGGCGCAGGCCGCGCCATGCCGCCTGCGCGCGGCGTTGCGGCGGGCAGCGCCGGCTGCAGCCGTTGAGGGTTAACGGGCGTGAAG
>JANNMQ010000749.1:0-3696 GCA_031398045.1 Rubrivivax sp. | reverse complement strand
AAGGGCTACTACCCGGCCCACACGCAGCGCGAAGACGCGGTGGTGATGCGCCTGCCCGTGGGCCAGGCCGGCCTGTGATGGGCAGGACCGAAAGGCAACACGCCATGCTGCGCGCCATGGGGCTGCAGCTGTGGCAGCGGCCGGGTGCACCGGTGGCTGAACAGCCTGCTGCGTCGGCCCGCCAGGCAGCACCGACACCACCGACACCACCAACCCCACCAACCCCACCAACCCCACCAACATCTTCCAGGGCAGCCACGCCGGGCCAACCCGGCGCGGCGTTGCCCGTGGCATCGCTGGCGGCCATGGGTGCGTCGGCGCCAGCGGCGGCTGAGACAGTCCCCACCCTGGCGTTTACCGCCCAGCAGCGGGGCGATGTGGCGGCTCTGGGTTGGCCCGCACTGCGCCAAGCAGTGGCCACGTGCACGGCTTGCGGCCTGTGCCAGTCGCGCACCCAGGCGGTGTTTGGCAGCGGCGCCGAAAGGGCGCACTGGCTGGTGGTGGGCGAGGCCCCCGGTGAACAGGAAGACCTGAAGGGCCGGCCCTTTGTAGGCCCTTCAGGTGAATTGCTGGACCACATGCTGTCGGCGCTGCACCTGACCCGCGAAGAAGCGCAGCGCGACGCCCACGGGGCCGATCCGTCCGCCGTTGACATACACCACAGCTCTGTGCCGCCGCAGCGGCGGGTGTTCATTGCCAACACCGTGAAGTGCAGGCCGCCCAAAAACCGCAATCCCACCACCGAAGAGCTGGCCGCCTGCGAGCCTTTTTTGTTGCGTCAGATCGAGTTGCTGCAGCCGCGCATCATCCTGGCCCTGGGCGCTTTTGCCATCAAAGCGCTGTTGCGCAGCGACGAGCCGGTGGGCAAGCTGCGAGGTCGTGTGCACCGCTACCAAGGGGTGCCGGTCGTGGTCAGCTACCACCCGGCCTACTTGTTGCGCCAGCCGCTGGAAAAGGCCCGAGCCTGGGAAGACTTGTGCCTGGCGGCTGACACCGCCGAGGCGCAGGGGGCCACCGACGCCCCTGCAGTCAGCAGTTGATCAGATACACCGGCAAGCTGGTGGCCGGTGCCCGATCTGTTCAACGATCGTGCAGTACCTTTTTGCCAGTGGCAAACCAGGCACGTTGGATCAGCCCGTTGTCCACTTCGTAAATGCACAGCAAGTCGAGGGTGCCGCGCCCTTCGGGGAAGTTGCGGGTGATGATTTCTGCGTCGGTGACGAAGTTGCTAACGGCGATGCGCGACACCAGCCGCGCGTACAGGTCGGGTTCAGCAAAGCGTTGTGCAAAGCGCGCCCGCAGTTCGTCGTGCCCGCTCGCCAGCAGCTCGCCATGAATGCTGCGGTGTTCGGCCTGCGCTGCGTAGGTGCGCAACAAAGCATCCATGTTCTTGGCGTTGTAGGCCTGCAGCTGGGTTTGCACCACACCGCTGGGGGACGTGTCGGTCATGTCAAGGTGGTGGGTTGGCGTGTGGAGCGTGGTCGGGGTGGGGTGCCGATGTGCAGGGATGGTTTTTCGAATCCAGCACAGCAATGGTTTTCACTTTTGCTTTTCACTTGGGCGCCTTCTTGGGCCGTTGCCAGCCGGCCAAAGTGGCCTGGCGGGCGCGGGCCACGGTCAGCTGACCGGCGGGCACGTCCTTGCTGATGGTGGAGCCGCCGCCGATGGTGGCGCCATCGCCCAACACCACAGGCGCCACCAGCACGCAGTTGCTGCCCACGTGCACGTCGTTGCCGATCACAGTGCGGTGTTTGTTGGCACCGTCGTAGTTGGCAGTGATGCTGCCGGCGCCATAGTTCACGCGTTCGCCCACCGTGGCGTCGCCCAGGTAGGCCAGGTGGTTGGCCTTGGCGCCTGCGGCCAGCGTGGAATTTTTCACTTCGACGAAGTTGCCGATGTGCACGTCGCGGCCCAGATCGGCGCCCGGTCGCAAGCGCGCAAAAGGCCCCACCGAGGCGTTCGGGCCCACGGTGGCGCCCTCAATGTGTGTGAAGGGGTGGACGGTGGCCCCGGCGCCGATGTGTGCATTGCTGATGACGCAGTGGGCGCCGATGCGGGCACCGTCTGCCAGGTGTACGCTGCCTTCGAAGATGCAGTTGACATCGATCTCCACATCTTGCCCGCAACGCAGCGTGCCGCGCACGTCAAAACGTGCCGGGTCGGCCAGGCGCACGCCGGCCTCCATGAAGTTGTCGGCCAGCGCACGCTGGTGTCGGCGTTCCAGGTCGGCCAGTTGCACGGGGCTGTTCACGCCCAGCACTTCGGTTTCGCTAAGGGCGGCGGTGGCCACCACGGCCACACCATCAGCGGCGGCTGCGGCCACCACATCAGTCAGGTAAAACTCTTGCTGCGCGTTGTCATTGTTCAGCGCCATCACCCAGCGTTTCAGCAGCGCCGTGGGTGCAGCCATGATGCCGGTGTAGACCTCGTTGATCTGGCGCTGTGCTGGGCTGGCATCTTTGTGTTCGACGATGGCGTTCACGGGGCTGTTGTCACCTGTGCCTTCACGCACGATGCGGCCATAGCCGGTGGCGTCGGCCAGCTCGATGGTCAGCAGCGCCAGCTTCGTGCCCGCGCAAGCCTGCACCAGCGCAGCGGCCGTTTCGCTGCGGATCAGTGGCACGTCGCCATTCAAGATCAGCGTCACGCTGTGCTGGTCATCCAGCGCCGGCACCGCCTGCTGCACCGCGTGGCCGGTGCCCAACTGCGGCACCTGGCGCACAAACACGGCGCCGCTGCCGGCGCAGGCCGCCTCCACCTCTTCAGCGCCGTGGCCGGTGATGACCACGGTGTGCACTTCACCCAGTCGGGCGCTGGCATTCAATACATGTTGCAATAGGCTGATACCTGCTAGACGGTGCAAGACCTTGGGCAGCGCAGACTTCATGCGTGTGCCTTTGCCTGCGGCCATGATCACGACGTTGAGTGACATAAACGAGCGTCCCCGGATGTTGATTGCTGCGCGAGTCAGAAGGCGAATTATCGGTGGGCTCATCCTGCTGCTGGCAGTGGGATTGGGCGGTTGCAGTGCACTACGTCTGGGTTATTCCAACGGCCCACAGCTGGCTTGGTGGTGGCTGGACGGCTACATGGACTTCAGCCGCGAGCAGTCACCGCGTGTGCGTGAGAAGCTGGACCGCTGGTTCGACTGGCACCGTGGCAGTCAGCTGCCGGCCTACGCCACGTTGCTGGCCCAGGCTCAGTCGCAAGTGATGGAGCCGCTGACCGCCGAAACCGTCTGCCGCTGGCAAACACTGGGCCTGCAGGCGCTGGAGCCGGCCATACGCCGCGCTGCTGACGACTTTGCCGACATCGTGCCCGGCCTGGGTGCGGCGCAATTCAAGCAGCTGGAACAGCGCTACGCCAAAAGCAATGACAGCATGCGCGAAGGCTACTTGCAGCCCAACCCGCAAGAGCGCCAGTTGGCGACTTTCAAGCGCACGCTGGAGCGCGCCGAAAGCGTCTACGGTGACCTGAACGAGGCCCAGAAGCGCCTGCTGGCTGCTGGCCTGGCCGCGTCACCCTTCAATCCTGAACTGTGGCTGCAAGAAAGGCTGCGCCGCCAGCGCGACACGCTGCAGACGTTGCGCAAGCTGGTGGCCGAGAAGGTGGGCCGCGACGACCGTGCAGCAGCCTTGCGTGCATTGGCCAAACGCACCGAAGAGTCGCCCGACCCCGGCTACCGCAACTACCAGC
>JANNMQ010000731.1:0-3521 GCA_031398045.1 Rubrivivax sp. | reverse complement strand
CCCCCCCCACCCCCCGGGCCCCCCCCTCCCGGGTGCGGGGCCCCCCCGGCGCCATTTCTGGGGGGTGGGGGGGTGGGCGCGCCCGCCGGCGCCCCCCCCCCCCCCCCCCCCCCCCCCGGCGCAGTCAGACCCGAGCCCGCCAAACGGCAACAGGCGCTCCATCAACGGCTGGGCACCCGCTGCACAGTGGCCTTCCAGCGCGGGCTTGCAGGCCACGCAGGGTGCGGCGATTTCTGGTCTCGGCACCGGCACCGGTATCGAAATCGTTGCCAGCAGCCCTGCCGATGGCAACGGCCTGGCAGCACAGCCCGCCACGCCACCTTCAACCACGAAGGTTGAAGCCTCGCGGCTGCTCAACCGCCTGCGCTCCCCCAGCCAAGCACCCACGGTGCACCAAGAACCGGGCCGTCACGAGCCCGAAGACACGCTGCCTCCCGATCGCTGATGAACGCCGACCCCGCAGTCCGTCTGCCAGGCTTGTAGTTCACGCAGGGGGTTGACGTGCAACCGGGTGCGGCAGCGGTTCAGTCCGGCGCCGCCGGCATGGGCAGCGGGCTGGCGGGGTTGCCACCCAGCGCCGGCACGTCGACGCGGTCAGCCCGCTTTTCGCGCACCAGATAGCTGTACAGCACCGGCACCACCAGCAGCGTCAGCAACGTGCTGGTGATGATGCCGCCGATGATGGCGCGCCCCATCGGTGCCTGGATCTCGCCGCCTTCGTTGAAGGCCAGCGCCATCGGCAACATGCCAAACACCATGGCCATCGTCGTCATGATGAAGGGCCGCATGCGGATCAACCCGGCCTGCAACAGCGCATCAGGCACGGAGGCGCCCGCCTTGCGCGCGTGGTTGGCAAAATCCACCAGCAGGATGGCGTTTTTCGTCACCAGGCCCATCAGCATCACCAGGCCGATCATGCTGAAGATGTTCAAGGTGCTGCCCCACACCAGCAGCGCCAGCATCACACCAATGAGCGCGAGGGGAAGGCTGGCCATGATGGCGATGGGCTGCAAAAAGCTGCCAAACTGGCTGGCCAGCACGATGTAGATGAAGATCACGGCCAGCGCCATGGCCCACAACAGGCCCTTGAAGGCTTCGGCCTGTTGCTGCATCTGGCCGCCGACGTCAAAGCTGTAACCCGGCGGCAGGGTCGTCTCTTTGATCAACTTTTGCACGTCGTCGCCCACGTCACCTGGGCTGCGGCCCTGCACGCCAGCAAACACCGCTTCACGGCGCTGCAGGTTCTGGCGGCGGATGATCTCGGGGTTGAACACGGTTTCGATGGTGGCCACACTGTCCAGCGTTATGGGGGTGCCGTCTTTGGCGAATGCCACTGGCAAGCCGCGCAGCTGTTCAAGCCGCTGGCGTTGGCTTTCATGCAGGCGCAACACCACGTCCACCTGGTCGCCGTCGGGTGTGGTCCACCAGGTGGCGGTTTCACCGTTCACATAAGCACGCAGGCTGCTGGCCAGCTGCGGCGCGGTCAGCCCCAGTTCACGCACCGCGTCGGGCAACAGGCGCACGGCGTAAGCCGGCAAGCCGGGCTTGACGCTGCTTTCCACGTCCACCGCGCCGGGTATCTTTTTCACCTTTTCTGCAAACGAATCCGCCACGCGGGCCAGGCCTTCGGCATCACTGCCCAAGATGGCGACGTAGATGGGCCGGTTGAAGCCCACGCTGGCGTCGGTGCCGGGCACTTTGGCGATCTGGGTGCGCAGGGCCTCTTCCACCTGCTTCTGGCTGCGTTTTCGCTCAGCGCGCGGTTTCAGCGAGATGTTCAGCCAGGCCTGGTTGCGTTGGCCAGCGCCGCCCACCCAGGTGGCAATGTGCGCAATCTCGGGCACGGAACTGATGATTTCTTCGATCTGCCGCACCTTGGCATCGGTACGTTCCAGGCTGCTGCCCACCGGCATGCGCAGCGCCAGTTGCGTAAACCCTTCGTCGGCCTGTGGCACAAATTCGTTGCCCACCAGCGGCGCCAGGCCTAACGCCGCAGCGAAGCTGAGCACACCCACGCCCATCACCACCGCGCGGGGCGTGAAGGTGGCCAGGCGCCAGCGCCGTGGGCTGCTTTGGTCGCGCCGCTGTTGGGCGTCAAAACCACGTGCATAAACCGGCAGGCCCAACCGCCAGCGCTTGAAACCCAAGGTCCAGCGCCGCGCAGAAAACACCCAGCGAATCAGACTCTCATAGAGGCGGTGCAGACCGTCCATGGCGCGGTCTGTGGCGCGTAGGGCATGGCCCAGACCCCAGAGCTTTTTCAGCTTTGTCGCCGGCGGGTCGGCCCATACGGCGCTCAGCATGGGGTCGAGCGTGAAGCTCACAAACAGGCTGACCAGCACGGCCACCACCACGGTGATGCCGAAGGGGTAGAAGAACTTGCCGATGATGCCGCCCATGAAAGCCACTGGCACAAACACCGCGCAGATGGCAAACGTGGTGGCCATCACCGCCAAGCCAATTTCGTCGGTGCCCACCCGCGCGGCGGTGTGGTGGTCCAGCCCCAGGTGCACGTGGCGCACGATGTTTTCACGCACCACGATGGCGTCGTCGATCAGCAAGCCTATGCACAGGCTGAGCGCCATCATGGTCATGAAGTTCAGCGTGAAGCCAAAAGCATGCACGGCAATGAAACTGCTGATGACGGCAATGGGCAGCGTCAGCCCGGTGATGATGGTGCTGCGCCAACTGTGCAAAAACAAAAACACGATGGCCACGGTAAGCAGCGCACCTTCGATGAGCGTGAACCGCAGCCCCGTGAGCGAACGCTTCACAAAGTCGCTGTTGGCGTTGATGAGTCGCAGTTCCACATCGGGTGGCAGCGTCTTGCGTATCTCCTCCATCGCCTTTTGTGTGGCCTCGCCAACGGCCACGATGTTGGCGTCTTGCTGTTTGAAGACGTTGAAGTTGATGGCCTTCTGGCCGTTGATGCGCGCGTAGGACTCGGGCTCGCGTTCTCTTTCCACCAGCGTGCCCAGGTCGGCCAGCGTCAGCGCCAGGTTGCCGCGCCGGGCCACCACCAGCTGCTCGAACTGGCGCGGGTCGCGCACGCGCCCCTCCACACGCAGCAGCGCGTCCTGGGTCTTGTCGGAGATCAGGCCCACCGGCTGGTCGGCGTTGGCGGCCGCCAGCGCGCTGGCGATTTCAGCCGGCGTAACGGCGTGTGCGCGCAGACGCACCGGGTCCAGGTCGACCCGCACCTCCCGCAGCGTCAAGCCCTGTATCTCCACCCGCGCCACGCCTTCCACGCGCTGCAGGCGTTTGCCCACGGCCTGTTCGCCCAGCAACGACAACTCACGCGCGCTGCGCGTGGTGCATGATGATTGCGCAGGCCCGGCGCAACGCGCCACCAGAGCCATGTTCACCACCGGCTGGCTGTTGTCGTTGTTCCAGCGCGCGATGGTGGGCTGGCGCACGTCGCGAGGGAAACCGGACTGCAGGACGACGATGCGGTCGACGTAGCCGCGGGTCGTGCCCTCCTCGACCGCCTGCACGAGTTCGCCGAGCAGGCGCGGTGCGGC
>JANNMQ010000727.1:0-3698 GCA_031398045.1 Rubrivivax sp. | reverse complement strand
GCTCACCGCTTGCCAACAAAGCCCGCAGCCCCGCTTCATCCAGCACGGGCACGCCCAGTTCACGGGCCTTGTCCAGTTTGGAGCCGGCTTCTTCACCTGCCACCACAAAGTGGGTTTTCTTCGACACCGAACCGGCCACCTTGCCGCCAGCAGCCTCGATCAAATCTTTGGCGGCGTCGCGGCCCAAGGTCGGCAGCGTGCCGGTCAGCACCAGCGTTTTGCCGGCCAGCAACTGCGGCGCCCGGTGGGCCACTGCACCATCGTGCTCTGGCCAGCTTACACCTGCAGCGCGCAGCTGCTCCACCACTTCGCGGTTATGCGGCTGGGCAAAGAAGGTGTGGATGCTCTGCGCCACCACCGGGCCGACGTCGTTCACCTGCAGCAGCGCGGGTTCATCAGCCGCCATCAGCAAGTCGAGCCGGCCGAAGTGGCGCGCCAGGTCCTTGGCCGTGGTTTCACCCACGTGGCGTATGCCCAACGCGTAGAGGAAGCGCGCCAGCGTGGTGGTCTTGCTCTTGGCCAGTGCGGCCACGATGTTGTTTGCGCTTTTTTCGGCCATGCGCTCCAGCGCCACCAAGCTGCTCAAACCCAGTTTGTAGAGGTCGGGCAGCGTGTGGATGACACCACCGTCCACCAACTGGTCCACCAGCTTGTCGCCCAGGCCTTCCACGTCCATGGCGCGGCGGCCGGCAAAGTGCAGGACGGCCTGCTTGCGCTGCGCCGCGCAGTACAGGCCACCCGTGCAGCGGTGGTCCATGCCGGCCTTTTCACGCAGCACGGCGCTGCCGCACACCGGGCAGTTGCGGGGCTGTCGGAAGTTCGGCACATAGGGCTGGCGCGGGCCCGCCGCCGCGGCCACGCGGCCCACCACCTCGGGTATCACATCACCCGCCCGGCGCACGATGACGGTGTCGCCGACACGCACATCCTTGCGGCGCAGTTCAAAGACGTTGTGCAACGTGGCATTGCTCACCGTGGTGCCGCCTACAAACACCGGTTCCAGTTTGGCCACCGGCGTCAGCTTGCCGGTGCGGCCAACCTGGATGTCGATGCCGTTCAGGCGCGTCATCTGCTCTTGCGCCGGGTACTTGTGTGCCACCGCCCAGCGCGGTTCACGCGAGACAAAACCCAGCCGCTGCTGCAGCGCCACGCTGTTGACCTTGTAGACCACACCGTCAATGTCGAAAGGCAGGCTGTCACGGCGCGCTGCGATGGCGGCGTGAAAGGCCACCAGCTCCAACGCACCCAGCGCCACCGTGCGGTCGGCGCAAACGGGCAAGCCGAAGGCGCCCAACGTGTCCAAAGTGGCGCTGTGTGTGTCGGGCTGCTGCCAGCCTTGCGTGGCACCCAGGCCGTAGGCGTAGAAAGACAGTGGGCGTTGCGCCGTGATGGCCGGGTCCAGCTGCCGCACCGCACCGGCTGCCGTGTTGCGCGGGTTGATGTAGGTTTTTTCGCCCCGCACACGCTGGCGTTCGTTCAGGGCGTCGAAGTCGTCGCGCCGCATGAAAACCTCGCCCCGCACTTCCAGCACCGGTGGTGCAGTGGCGCCGAGCGGCCGTTGCAAACGCAGCGGTATCTGCCCAATGGTGCGGATGTTCTGCGTCACGTCTTCGCCGGTTTCGCCGTCACCACGGGTACTGGCCTGCACCAGCACGCCGTTTTCGTAGCGCAGGTTGATGGCCAGGCCGTCGAACTTGAGCTCGGCGCTGTAGGCCACGGCGGGGGCGTCGGCGGGCAATTCCAGCTCACGCCGCACCCGTTCGTCAAAGTTTTGCGCGCCCGCCGCCGTGGTGTCGGTTTCAGTGCGGATGCTCAACATCGGCAGTGCATGCCGTACCGGGCTGAAACCCTGCAGCACGGCGGCGCCCACCCGCTGCGTGGGCGAATCTGCTGTCAACAGTGCAGGGTGCGCCGCTTCCAGAGCCTGCAATTCTTGGAACAAGCGGTCGTACTCGGCGTCAGGAACTTCCGGCGCGTCCAGCACGTAGTAGCGGTGCGCGTGGTGGTGCAGCTGCTGGCGCAGTTGTGCCGCATGCTGTTCGAGTGAAGGGTCTGCCATGGTCAGCATTTTGACCTCGCCACGGGCACTTGGCTCAGAGGGGCGCAGCGGTTTGCAATGCTGCAGCCAGGCCTTCAGCTGAACAAACGCCGCGCCGCCGGCGAGCCTGCTGCCAGGTCCAGCGTGCGCAATTGTTTGTACAGCTCGTCCAGTTCACGCCCGATGATGGCAAAGGCCTGCAGGCTGAGCGGCATGCCTTCGTTGTCCACCGCGGTGGCGTCCAGACCCGAGGCCAGTTCATTGACCACGCGATAAAACATCGGAAAGGGTTCCAGCGCTTCGTCGATCTGCGGCACGTCCAGCGTCAACACACATTCACGAACGGCGCTGGCCTGCGCGTCTTCGGCCACGGCAGCCTGGCCGTCCACCGACAAAGCCAGCAGCGGTGGCGCGCCGGCCTCAGCCGCGGGCATCAGCAAACGCCCAGGGACCGCGCTGGGCGCGAAGGCCAAACGGGCTGCCAATTGCTGCACAAAGGCCACCGACCAGGCCACGCCATTGCTGCGCAAGGTGATGTTCAGTTGCGCGTCCAGCGGGCTGGTTAGCCCGTCCAGTTCACGCGCGCGGGCCACCACGTCCAGCATGTCGGGGAATTCCGGGTTCGCACCCACCGCCTCAGCATAGGTCTGCACGATTTGCACAAACTCTGAGTATTCGATTTCATTCAGCGGGCCACCGCGGTTGGCCATCTGCAGGCCGGCCTGCAGTGCACCGTATCGCCGCCCCGCGGTCAGCGGTTCCCATTCGGCGGTTTCCGTGTCAAGACCCTCGATGTAAAAAGGCTTGCCACCTGCCCGTCGGGTGGGCGGTTGATGCAGCAAGGCGGCTTCGCCGCTGACGGGTACGTCCAGCCGCAGCGGCGCCAGCGCGTCGATCAGGGCGTCCAAGCGGGGCACACCACGGCGCGGTGTGGGCCGGGGCAGCGGCCCTTCGGGGTCGTCCAGGTCGTCGATGTCGCCCGCGCTGGTGTCGGCAAAAGCACGTGAGCGCAAGGCGTCCATGCCCAAGCCCACACCTTCCATCGCGGGCTCAAAACGCGACGACACGGTTTCTTCCAGCGTCATCGGTCGCGGCCGCAGACGGCGCGCCTTCCACCAGGCTTGCAGCGCCAGCAACACCAGCACCACAACGGCCAGCAGCGACAGCGCAACGGTCAGGCTCATGGCTGCGGGCGTGGGCTGTCCACGGCGATCAGGCGGCTTCGGCCATGCTCAGGGCCGATTCCATGTCCACCGCGACGATGCGCGACACACCTTGCTCTTGCATCGTCACACCGATCAGCTGTTCGGCCATTTCCATCGCAATCTTGTTGTGGCTGATGAAGAGGAACTGCGTGCCCTTGCTCATCTCGGTCACCAGGTTTTTGTAGCGCTCGGTGTTGGCGTCGTCCAGCGGCGCGTCCACCTCGTCCAGCAAGCAGAACGGCGCCGGGTTCAACTGGAAGATGGCAAATACGAGCGCTATCGCAGTCAATGCCTTTTCACCGCCCGACAACAAGTGGATGGTGCTGTTTTTCTTGCCCGGCGGCTGCGCCATCACCTGTACACCGGCGTCCAGAATTTCGCTGCCCGTCATCACCAGGCGCGCAGTGCCGCCACCAAACAGGCTGGGGAACATGCGGCCGAAATGTTCGTTCACC